>JAHEBB010000518.1 GCA_024642575.1 Trueperaceae bacterium
ATCGCCTGTTTTATGCTGAGGATGGGGTCTAAGGGTTTATACTCAATCTTGACGTTACTTGCCCCACTTCGGGCAGCTTCCGTTGTTTCGGCAACTATCCAGACAATGGGCTGACCCCAGTACTGAACCAGTCTTGGAAAAAGCTCCTCGTCATGAACGATGGGGCCGGTATTGTTTTCGCCTTTTACATCTTCAGCATTGAGTACAGTAATAACACCTGGTATTTTTAATGCTTCTTGAAAGTCAAGGTTTATAATCTGGGCATGGGCATGGCTCGAGAGGACAGGCCAGCAAGTTAGCATGCCCTCAGGTTTGCGCTGGTCATCGGTATAAGTGGCTGTACCTGTGACATGATAAAGCGCGCTGTCATGATGCTTGCTTTTCCCGGCACTCACGCTGAAACCTCAGAAAATTGGAAAAAGAATTTCTCGAACAGGTTGGCTATTAGTTTGTTACGATAGTTCGCTGAACCTCTAAAATCACTTAAAGGTGTAAACGTTTCTGCCAGCTGGCGCTTTGCTTCTTTGAGGGTTTCAAGATTCCAGGGTTTGCCGGTTAGATAGGTTTCTAGCTCGAGCGCACGTATCGGGGTGGCTGCTACGCCGCCATAAGCTAACCTTGCTTTAACAATATTTTGCTGTTCATCCAGATCAACACAAAAGGCTGCTGCCACAATGCTAATATCATCGGTGCCACGTTTGCCTACCTTGTAAGAAAAGCTGTGCCGTGTGCTGACGTTCTCCGAAAGTGTTTTAGGAATAATGACGGATACAATGAGTTCTCCTGGCTTTAGGAGCGTTTGCCTGTAGCCAGTGAAATACGTCGCCAACGGAATGACCCTTTCACCTGAAGCATCTGCCAGCTTAAGACTTGCATCTAAAGCTAAAAGGACAGGTGCCAAATCACCAATCGGGGAGGCCGTGCCTAGATTGCCACCTAGGGTTGCTCGGTTACGAATTTGTCTGGCGGCAAACCAGTGAATCATTTCATCAAGAGCAGGGAAGAGGCCGTGAAGTTTTGTTTCGATCTGGCTTAAAGGAATGCCTGCGCCTATCTCCAAGGCATCCGAGTCATTCCTGATAAGTTTGAGTTCGGCAACACGCTCGAGCGAAATGAAGTCTGTAAAGGTTCGGGTTTTGTTGGATAGCTCGAGCCCTAAATCTGTACCGCCAGCAATAAAATGTGCTTCAGGATGGTTCTTAGTAAGATCAAAAACTTCAGCCAGTGTTTCTGGGTGATAAAAACCTTCACTTTCTTGCTGCTTGAGCAAAGGTTGTTTCAGAAGGTCAAGAAAAGGGTCTGCTGGACTGGGTTCGCTTAAAGACTGTAGCGCTTCTCGAATAGGCAAATAGCCTGTGCAGCGGCATAGATTTCCCTCCACTGCTAGATCAGTTTTTTCGCCACTATAGTAAGCAGCAAACATACTCATGATAAAGCCAGGCGTGCAGTAACCACACTGAGAACCGCCCGTTTTGATCATGGCTTCTTGAACAGGGTGAAGACCCTCTTTGGCGATGCCTTCAACGGTAAGAACCGATTTGCCTGCGACTGAGCCAAGGGGAATCAGGCAGCTATTCATAGCTTGATAGTGAGTATTTCCCTTACCATCATTGCCTACTATGACGACCGTGCAAGCACCACAATCACCGTCACCGCAACCTTCTTTGGTGCCAACAGAGCCGTGCTCGCGGAGGTACTCGAGCAAAGTGTTTGTCAGATTGGTTTGGTCTATAAAATGTTCTTCTTGGTTAAGCAAAAATCTCAATTGAGATGACATGTAGCAGTCTAGCATGGGCTTATTTGTTCCTTAAGCAAAGCACCTCACGTTTTTTAACCTAAAGGCTAAGCCTCATAAACAATAGTTCCTCTGCACACAGTCATGGCAATTTCTATGTCTTTTAGAGCTGTTGGGTCAGTTTCAAAAGGATTGCTTTGCAAAAGAGTCAAATCTGCATCAAAGCCAGGCTCGAGCCTGCCCCTGTGGTGTTCATGGTGGGTACTGTACGCAATCCCATAACTAAAAATATCTATGGCATGATTAACGGCTAAACGCTCAATTTCTCTTGAGTGATTCACTACCGAATGAATGCCTAAAAGCGGTTTCATATCGGTTACGGTGCTGTCGCTTCCGCCTGCAATAGGTACATCTTGATGGTGAAAACTTGCCACAGGGTCAACGGTATTAGAAAGCTCACCCACCCACTTTTCATAGGTTTGGTGATGCCACTGAAAGTTAAAGGCAGGCTGCAAACCCATGACGATACCTGCACGCTTAACCCGCGCAATATGGTCTGGGGCAATAAGTTGGGCATGTTCGATGCGGTGCCGAGCATTTGTCCTTGGGTGGTGTTTTTGAGCATATTCGTAAACGCTTAAAGCCTGCTCAACGGCACGATCACCTACTGCGTGAAAAGCACATTGCAAGCCGCGCTTATGAGCTTCAAAAACAAAGGTGAGCAAGGGCTCATGATCATGATAAAGAATGCCATTACTCTCGGGTTTATCTAGATATTGCTGGCTCAAGGCTGCTGTATGAACATCAAAATCGCCATCTAAGGCGCAGCCGTGGCAACCACCAATTCTGGGTAGGCCAAGGGCTTGAACCGCGTCAATATCAAAACTTTGCGTATAGGGCATAACCCGAATGGGCAGGGTTGGCTCGAGCGGCATGAGTTCTGTAACGGCACCCAAATCATCCAGGGCATGCACAACGGTGCAGCCCTCCTGAACGGCTTTTTGGGCTGCTGCTCTGAAAGCTTTTTCATAGCCCATTTGCTCTGCATTAAGAGCGTACATGCGCTGGGTGGCAATCTGGGTTGATTGGGCAATTAAAGAACCTGTGGGTTCACCGTTTTCATCAAGCTGAACCCCTGCTTGATTTGGGTCAAAGTTGATGATTTTAAGGGCACTGCGACTGGCAACACTGGCATGGCCCGTTATATGTCTTAGATAGACAGGATTATTTGGGGCAACAGCTTCGAATTCGCTAAGGCTTGGTAAACGCCTGCTGGGAAAGTCGAGATGCTCGAGCCTTAAACCTAAAATAAGTTCCCCTGGTGCTTTTTGTCTTGCTATTTGGGCAATGCGCTCGAGAAGTTCTTTGACCGTTTTTATGCCTTTGCAGTCAAGGGCTGTTGCCAAAAACCCAGTTGCAGCAAAGTGTACGTGAGCATCACCTAGACCAGGTAAAACGCTAGTACCTGAAATATCTTTTATTTGAGTGTTACTGGGTAGCTCAAGCTTTATGTCTTGCCAACGCTCAAAACTTAAAAGCTTGCCATCACGAATCAAAACACAGTCTGCTTGGTTGGCAGAATTGTTAGTTAATGTGGGCAGTAAACCACCTGCTAAAACAAGAAGGGGAGAGCTTGTCAGAGTCACGGGCAAAACTTTAGCACAGCCTCATAGAGAAAGGGTGTCATGCTGATTGGCATAGACTGGCTGTTGTTTGTAAATGCAGAGTTAAAGCACTCTGCTCAGCTTCCGCTAAAAGCCTGACCACCTGGCAGGTCACTTTTGTGAGTTCATCTGCTTGGCTATAGTCTAGAATTTTTGCGTACATCAGGGCTTCAAAATCGTCATTGCATACCAGGAGAACTTGCCCAATCGGATAGTGAAATATGGCTTTTTTGGTTACCACAAAGGTTTGCTCGAGCCTTGGATTTTCAGGAATACCCTGATCAATTCGGCCTTTGATAAGCCAGTAGAAAGCTCTTGATTCGTCAAAAAAGGGGCGCATGTATAAAGCTTACTAGAATCTAGTGGCAAACTTAAAACTG
>JAHEBB010000519.1 GCA_024642575.1 Trueperaceae bacterium
TTAACTGGCTTGATGGTCTTCCTAAATCTACTGTTCAACCTTCTGCTTTTCAAAGGCTCTGTGCAGCCTGATTTTGTCCCCGTTGAGATTCGCCACCAATATCAACTTTCGTAAGAGCCATTACCTTCTCGAATTCGCTGAATTACGCACCATGTTCATTGATTGAACGCCAGAGCCAGTGAGCTACTCCGCCAATCACGACTCGCAATTCATCAAGATGCCAGGCATGACTATAGCGAGGTTTGTAATGCTGTATAGCTTGGGCTAAATCAGGACCAAATTTGGAGCACTAAGTTCTAATGGTTTCATGACTGACTTCAATCCCTCTTTGAAACAATAATTCTTTAACATCTCTATAAGACACAGTAAAACGATGGTACAGATAAATCGCGTGAGAGATAATCACTTTTGGAAACCTATGTCTTTTTGGATAATCTGCTGGTCCTGTCATTGCAAAAGCTTACCTAATTTAAGTTAACTTGACGGAACCTGACAAGCTCGAGCCTTTAAGAAATAGGGCTCGAGCTTCTTTTTTGTCTTATCGCAGCTATCATCTAGTCAGCTACCGATTTGTTTTGAGATATAACCTATCGGTCAGGTAAGTTACGAACAAGAATGTAGCCTTTAAAAACCAACTTGCTAAGAGACAACACTAATTGGGTGTAATTGGGTGCTAAAATGGGTGTATGCTAAACACTGATAGTCTGGTTATAAGCCCTGAACTATTGAATTTGATTGCTGAAATTGATGAGTTTAAGGGGGCTTGGCGTGCTTTAGGTTTGCTTGCACCTGAGCGTTTGTCTGCCCTAAAGTATGTGGCAAGTATTGAGAGTATTGGTTCATCAACCCGTATTGAGGGGAGCAAACTGTCTAATCGAGAGGTTGAGCAGTTACTTGCTAAGTTAGACATCAAACAGTTTGAAACTAGAGACGAGCAAGAAGTTGCTGGTTACGCTGAACTTATGGATGAAGTGTATGCCTCTTGGCAGCTTATTGCCCTAACTGAAAATCATGTCAAGCAATTGCATAGAGATCTACTGAAGTACAGTGCGAAAGATCAGTGGCACATGGGTAAATATAAAGGCACAGCTAATCATGTGGCTGCTTTTGATGCTGAGGGTAAGCAGATTGCTATTGTCTTTCAGACGGCAAGTCCTTTTGAGACGCCTTTTCTTATGACTGAGTTGTTTGAGTGGTTTCAGCAAAATGAACGGACTAAGGTATTGCACCCTTTACTTGCCATTGGCATTTTTATTGTGGTGTTTTTAGAGATTCATCCGTTTCAAGATGGTAATGGCAGGCTGAGTCGTGTGCTCAGCACCTTGCTCTTGTTAAGGGCAGGTTATGTCTATGTGCCCTATAGCTCTTTGGAAAGTGTCATTGAACGAAGTAAGGAGGCGTATTACTTGGCGCTCAGACAAACCCAAGGCACAATTCGTACGGATGCGCCTCATTGGACACCTTGGCTGCTTTTTTTTCTGCAATCTTTGCAACGTCAGGTCGTGCATTTACGCACAAAGGTTGAGCGTGAGAAACTCCTTTTGGGAACGCTGCCAGACTTGGCGATTGAGATTTTAGAGCATGTGAAAAATCATGGTCGTATTAGCATGAAAGAAGCGGTTCTTATTACAGGCGTAAATCGCAACACCTTAAAAGGTCACTTCAAAGAACTGCTTAGGCAAAATCAGCTTAAGCTTTATGGTTCCGGGCGTGGGGCTTGGTACGGTTTGCCTTAGGTAATACCAAACCGAACAGTTAATACAGCAATACTTAGGGGTCTGAGTGTAAGGGCTCCGTCAAGTTAACTCAAGATTATGAAATTTAAACGATAGGGGAGAGCTGATTCCCATTTGGAGTTCTTCTGATTTAAGGAATTGAAAGCGAGAGCTCGGACCAGAAGGCAAACGCATTAGATAAGTTTTGTTTACGAATACAGGCACTTACTTGCGACTTGGTATTACGAAAAAGGTGATTAAGTTCAGCATGGCAAAAAAGAAAACCCTGAGTTCGAATCAATGATCTGAAGCCACGGTGCTGCCTTTGCTGTTCACGAGTCGGACGATGCGATTGTTCAATGAGATTATTTTGCCGTTTAGCAGCAGAGACTTTAATATGCTCAGAAATGCCAAGCTCAGGAAGTTCCTTGAGTGCTGTCTCATAGCTCCTAAGCCCATCTGTACCGATGCGTTCCGGTATTTCGTTATCTTCCATTATGCGCCTGAAGAATCGCTTAGCAGCTCCAGTATCCCGATGTTTCTGCAATAAACCATCCAAAACGTCACTATATTCATTAATTGCACGCCAGAGCCATTGAACTACTCCGCCAATCACGACTCGCATTTCATCAAGATGCCAAGCTTGACTATTTCTACCTTTGTAATGCCGAACTGCTTGAGCTAAATCCAGACCAAATTTGGAGCACCAAGTTCTAATGGTTTCATGACTGACTTCAATGCCTTTTTGAAACAGGAGTTCCTGAACATCTCTATAGGACATAGTAAAGCGATGGTACAGATAAATCGCATGCGAGATAATCACTTTAGGAAACCTATGCCTTTTCGGACAGTCTTCTGCCTCAGTCATGGCTAAAGCTTACCTAATTGAGGGGTGAGCGCATAAAAACACGGACTAGTGAGAAAAGATAAAAGCCTCCAGTACGCTAAAGGTTAGATAGACCAAAGCAAGGAGGCTGAGGGCAATGGTAGCACTGAAGTTGCAAGACTGCTTGAACAAAATTGATGAGTTGGGAATACAAGAATTGGCGAGTTATAGCTACAGTGAAAGGAGTATGGTGAAAGTGTTTGCGTATGGACTCATCAAAGGAATACGAGAATTCAAGGCGCTGCATGATCATCTGGAGGGGAAACCCGAAGTGCGAAACTGGCTAAAATGGCAACAGGTATCTCACCGAACAACCTTGAGCCGTCGTTTCAAAGGATTGCCTGAAAAACTCTGTTCGTTAATCGCCGAGGTTTATCAAAAATTTGTCATCACTGAACAGATAGAAGAAATGGTCATGAGTGTGGATTCTAGCCTGATGCGAGCGCAAGGAAATGTTTGGCACAAGAAAGATAGAGATGCTGGGGTTTTACCTAGCTGTGGCAATATTGATACTGAAGCACACTGGGGAGTCGATGGCTGTGGTGAATGGACATATGGCTATCGTGTCCATTGTTTGGTGAATGCCGATGCCGAGTTAGCCTTGCCTAAGGATATTGCTGTTCATGCAGCAAACCTCAAAGATGGAGCTGTCTTTACCGATGAACTTGCCCTGTCACTCAGTGGAAATACAGAGGTCGTGTTAGCTGATTGGACTTGACTCGTTTACTTAGACAAAAATCGTAGAGAATAGAATCTCTAGAAGGAGTCTAAAATGGCAAGTAAAAAACGGGACTATAGTATGGAGTTTAAGATCGATGCAGTAAAGCTGGTAGTCGATCAGGGATATACGATAAAAGAGGCAGCAGAACGCTTAGGGGTACCGTTTGCAAATATAACAAGATGGCTAAGGCAATATCGAAATGGGCAATTGCAGCCAGACCATAAACAAGCCCAGCCAACAGCTGAAGAAGCTCGTGTCAGACAGCTTGAACTTGAGAATAAGCGCCTAGAGCAGGAGGTAGCGATCCTAAAAAAGGCCGCTTCATACTTTGCGAGGCAGATGCCGTGAAATATAACTTTATCAAGCATCATCAAACTGAATTCAGGATAGGACTCATGTGCCAACTGTTCAAGGTTGCCAGGAGTAGCTATTATGCTTTTTCTAA
>JAHEBB010000520.1 GCA_024642575.1 Trueperaceae bacterium
AAGCTCATACTCCCAGGTAAGACGTTCCATAGTGGAAAGTTCAGGAAAAGATGGAACGTCATCAAAGCTGAAAAGGCTACCCTGTCCTGGCTGACTTTGTTTTGCCAAAACACCTACCTGATATAAACCTGTCCTGCGATCTACCAACCTGTCAAAAGCACCTGCCCTATCCAAGGCTTCTAACACATCCCGATCAATGGCAATGCGTTCAAACATGTCTTTAAGGCTGAGATAAGGTCCTCGACAAAGCCGTTCAAGCACAAGCTGCTTAGCGACCTCAACAGAAACCCCTTTAGCTGCCGATAAGGGGGGTCTTAAGCGTTTTCCATAGGCTGTTTTTTCAACGGTGTAACGGTAAGAAGAAGCGTTGATATCCAAACGTCCAAAGCCAATATCTCTTTCTCTTGCTTCCTGCCTGATGGTTCCTGCGGAGTACATCCCTGGTTGTTCGGTCATAACGCCTGCTAAGTATTCGGCTGGGTAGTAGTGTCTCAGCCAGGCACTGGTATACGCATGTAAACCAAATGCCCAGGCATGACTTTCAGCAAACCCATAGCCTCGAAACGAGGCACAAAGACCAAAAACTTCCATGGCTTTACTTGCATCTGCATTAACCGTGCGTTTGGCACCTTCGGTAAAGCGTTGTAGTTCTTCTCTAATTTCATGTTCATCTTCAAAGGAGCTAACTTTCTTTCTAAAGGTATCTGCCGCTTCCCAGTTAAAGCCTGCAAAATGATGGGCAATCGCCATCACCTGTTCCTGGTAGAGCAATACCCCATAGGAGCGTTTTAGGATAGACTCCAAAGATTCATGGGGATACGTTACTTCCTCAACACCTTTTCTTCGTCTAACGTAAGGATGGACACTATCGCTTTGAATCGGGCCAGGGCGTACTAGCGCAACCTGATCTTTTAAATCCTGTTTGTTTTCTGGTTTGAGGTTGACGCTCATCTGCATCTGGGCAGGAGACTCGAGCTGAAATAAAGTCATAGTATCCCCAGCTTGAATGGTTTCCCAAACGGCATCATCTTCGGGTAGTTTGGTTAAGTCCAGCCAGAGATTTTCCGTTTTAACGATTTCTTCTCGAGCTCGCTCAAAGACCCCAAGCATCCGTAAACCAAGGAGGTCGAGTTTCATTAGGCCAAGGCGTTCGATATCATCCTTGTTAAATTGTAAACAGCGTAAGCCTCCTGTACTTCTTTCTAGAGGGGAATAATGCGATAAGGGAAACTTGGATAAGACCCAACCACCTGAATGCGGAGCGACCTGCCTAACAAAGCCTCGTTCCATTTTTGTAAGCAAATACAGCAGAACCTCTTTAACAGGTGCTTCTCCCAATACCTCATCAAAGATGATTTGGGCTTCCTGAGCTTTATGGGGTCTTAAATGCCTAAAATCTCTGCCTAGAGATCGAGTGAGGTTATCTCTTATATGAGGCGGAATCCCTAAGGCTCTACCTAAGTCTTGAATGGCTGAGGGTAAATAGTAGGTAATCTTGTTGCAGACCATGGCGCAGTTGGGAAAGCGTTCTTCGACCCAGCTAAAGACTTCATCTCGTCTTGAGGAGGCAATATCTATATCAATATCGGGCATGGCACGTTTACCCGTATGAAGAAAACGTTCAAAGAGTAAGCCATTTTCTACTGGATCTGCCTGTGTAATGCCTAGCAGATAACAAATCACGCTACCTGCCGCACTTCCCCGACCTGAGGCAATAATGCCTCTTGAGCGGCAGTAATTCATGACTTCTTTTACTACCAGAAAGAATTCAGCAAAGCCTAAAGACTTGAGAATATAGAGTTCGCGTTCTAGGCGTTCTTTTGCTTCGCTAAAGTTTCCTTGGTAGCGGTTTAATAAAGCTTAACGGCAAAGGGATTCTAAGTAGCTATCAGCATCATAGCCATCAGGCACGGTGGCTGGGGGTGGGGTCAGGCGATCGGGTAAAAGTTCAAAGCAAAGCAACTCGGCTAGTTGGTTTGCATTTTCAACCGCATCTTCATAAGGAATGGGAAACTGAGAAGCGTCATAGATAGCCTGACAGTTGTTTAAAGGACGATCTTTGTGGGGCGTTCCTAGAGTTATGCCCAGACGACCACAAAGCAGGGTGTCATAAAGGGGCATCAGGTCAGGCGTGACATAGCGAATTTCAGGAACCGCAACCGTAGCCACACCGTGCGCATGGGCAAAGGCTCTTAAAACCCTGGCTCGGCGCATATCCCAGGGGTAACAGTCATAAAAGAGTTGCACCCAGAGGCGATTTTGAAAACTGGATTTTAAAGCTTTAAGGAGATATTCAGCCTTACTGATTTTCTTTTGACCAATAAGCTGATTTAAGAAACCCTTACGACCCCCAGTTAAGACGTGGAGATCAGTAGTGTGAGCTTCCAGTGTTGATAAGGTAATGAGTTCATCTTCATTGAGTTTGGCAAGACTAATGAGGTCATTTAAGGTTTGATAGCCTCGTTTGGAGCTTGCTAGTAAAACCAGCGGATAAACCGCACCTTCATAGTCAAGCTTGAGGGTACTTCCTAGAATGGGTTTTAAGCCTGTTTCTTTACAGGCTTCGATAAGTTCAACCATGCCATAAACGCCTAAGGTATCGGTTAGAGCAATATGGCGATAGCCCAGTTCGGCAGCCTGTTTAACAAGGGTGCTTGGACTCGAGCAGGCAGTGCCGAAAGAGAAATAGCTATGCGTATTGAGCAGGGCAGTAAGGCGCATGGCTTAATCGTGGGTTTTTGCCAAAAACCAATTACCTTCTACAAAGTAAATCTCTTGGGTCTTTTCCCCTAATTCGAGTAGAAAATAGTCACGAACCGCATAACCTTCCCACCAGTTAGGCCAGATGCGATAGCTATCAAGAATTTGCGAGACGACTTGCTGGTTGACGCTGCTGGGTTTGCCGTTTACGAGGCTGACTTCGATAAGCGGGTTGGCTTTCACTTGAATCTCCCTTCTGACCTAGGCTTATAGGTTTAAAGGCAAAGTCTGCTAAAGGTGTGTAAGGATTAATTTCCTGATACTGAAATAGCTGACCTGGAAATCTCTGACTGACTGCTTGGATAGCCTTATCCACACTTTCCCTTTGATGCCAGAGTGAGCCTTGACTGATGGGTCTATAAATACCTGCAAGCTCGAGCCTTATGGCTTCGATTGCTAAGCCTTTGGCACCACTATCTTCTAAGGCCAGGTGAGCAAGACGAAAAAGCTGTTTAGATGTGCTTAAGGGTTCTTTTGAGAGGCGAGTTGCACTAAACCTTAAACCTGAAACCTCAGCTTGAACCATCAAGCGATCTGCTACCCTTCCATCTAATTGAACTTCTAAAGCAGAAGCTAGGTGTTGCATGACAGGCTCGAGCCTATAGGGTTCTAGAACAGCTTCATCAAACTGATATCTAGCTACTAGGCTAATCTTAGGTTTATAAGGAGCAACCTCTTTGCGCCAGGGGCCTTTCAGGTAGCGAATAATAGTTTTAGCATCCTCTGCTAAGAAAAGCTCGAGTTGGGCTTTGCTCCATCGTTTTAGTTGCCCTAACGTTTCTAATCCCAGCCAAGTTAAACGGTCTAGGGTTTGGGCTTTAAACCCAAGGCTATTCAGAAGGCTTAAAGGATACTGATTCAAATTGCTTAGCGTTAAGCCTTCACTTAAGGCCAGAGCATGCAGATGAGCTTCCTCCTGACTATTGCCGAAAGCCAGATCAACGCCATAGGTTTTGGCAATAATGTTGGCATCTACCTCGCTTATATCAGCAAAAGCTAGCCC
>JAHEBB010000521.1 GCA_024642575.1 Trueperaceae bacterium
GAATTTCAGGCGGTACAGTCGTTACGATTCTGGTTGCCAAAGGCGATAAAGTTGAAGTTGATCAGCCCGTGATTGAGCTCGAGACCGATAAAGCTGTTCTAGAAGTACCCTCGAGCGTAAGTGGCATTGTTGAAAGCATTAATGTCAAAACGGGTGAAGAGGCCAAAGTGGGTCAAGCCATTTTAAATCTGAGAACCAGTGGCGCTGTTCCTGTAAAAGAGTCAAAGCCAGAAACTAAAGCTGAAGTAAAAATAGAAGCTCCTCCTGCAAACGTAGAGCAGCGCGCTGCTACCAAGTCTGAGGGTGTCAGTTCAGAAAGAAAACTGCTTCCTGCTGCCCCTTCTGTGCGCCGTTTAGCCCGTGAAATGGGCATTAATATCGCGCAAGTTTCAGGTTCAGGCATTTTAGGGCGTATTTCTGCTGAAGATGTCAGACGCTTTTCCGATGGTTCACCCGCGCCCCAAGCTGCACCATCAGTACCTTCCTTGCCTAAAGTTGAACTTCCTGACTTCAGCAAATGGGGTGAAACTCAGCGCGTACCGATGTCGGGTATCCGCAAAGCAACGGTTCGCTCAATGACGCAGGCCTGGGCAACTGTGCCAATGGTTACGCATTTTGACAAGGCAGATAGTACCGAGTTTGAAGATCTGCGCAAGCGTTATAAACCCAAAGCTGAAGCAGTAGGTGCCAGCCTAACGCCTACCGCAATGCTCTTGAAAATTGCAGCAGCTGCTCTGAAAAAGTTCCCAGATTTTAATGCCAGCATTGATACCGATGCTAATGAGATTGTCTATAAAAGCTATGTCCATATTGGTGTAGCGGTAGACACCCCTAATGGTTTGCTGGTACCTGTCATTAAAGATGCTGACCAGAAAAATATTATTGACTTGGCTAAAGAACTGGGTGAGCTTGCTGCTAAAGCCAGAGACCGTAAACTCAGCCCCGATGATATGCAGGGTGGTAACTTTAACATCTCGAACTTAGGGGGTATTGGTGGAACAGGTTTTACGCCAATAGTGAACCCACCTCAGGTTGCCATTTTAGGCGTGTCTCGAGGGGGTTTTGAACCTGTTTACAATAAAGATACAGGTAACTTTGATGCTCGCATGATGATGCCCTTGTCGCTAACCTATGACCACCGTCTGATAGATGGTGCTGCTGCTGCAAGGTTCTTGCGCTGGTTCTGTGAAGCGATAGAAGAGCCCTTTTTAATGGCTTTAGAGGGCTAAGGATTTCTATAAAAGGTTATGACCCTCCTCGGTAGCAGAGGAGGGTTTTTTCTTGGGTTACTATGAAGCCATGACTAAGAGTGATATTCGTTTGTCAGTTGTTCGTGAAGATGAATCAGTAAGTCGCATAACCTGGGAGGCCGATGACGCTCCTGCTGTTATGAACAAAGAGGCCAAGGCGATGCTTTTAGCGCTCTGGGACGCAGAATCCAGGAATAGTTTGCGCATTGACCTCTGGACACAAGATATGACGGTTCAGGATATGAATGACTTCTTTTATCAGACTTTGCTGACGATGGCCGATACCTATCAAAATGCTACCAAGAACAAAGGCCTAATGGCAGAGATTAAAATCTTTGCCAGAGAATTTGCTGACAAAGCTGCAAAATTTGAGGCAAAGCAATCACGCATGCCCTAAGTGGTATGCTCGAGCCATGAAAATCGTTTCCTTAAAAGACAATCGGCATTTTAACGAGGACAAAATGCAAAAAGTCCCCCTTTTTGACAGCAAGTCGATGTTTTGTGACCAGTACTGTCTTTTACCAGGGCAATCACAGCGTATTCACAGTCATAGTCAAGAAGACAAGGTGTATATCGTTCTTGAAGGTGAAGCACTTATAACGATTGCTGATGAGCAGGAACTGGTTCCTGAAGGTAGTGCAGTGATTGCTAAGGCAGGTACGGCTCACGGTGTTGAAAACGAATCGGATAGCAATGTGGTTTTGCTTGTTGTGATGGCACCTAAACCTGATAAAAAATAGTCACGCTACTAAATCATGCTTACTGCACGACAAGAATCACTGCTTTCAGGATTTAGCTACCAAATCTTTAATACAGCAAATCAAGGTATTGCTGCCGTTCGCTGGCCGCTTCATCCACAAGCCAAAAATGCCCGTTTAAAAGTACATTCAGAAGACTCTCCTCTGGGAAATATAGAGATTGATTTCAAAGGAAAATCTTACCCTATTTCTTTTGAATACCTGAGTCGAGATTGGAACAATGATATTAGGTTCTCACTTTATGATGGCGAAAATCTGCTTGCTTTAGCGGAGGTGATAAAGTCAGCAAAGCGCTTGAAAAATGTTGAAATAAGAGTGTTATATCCTTTTGTAGGAGAAATCATTAGAGGTAGGGCGCTTTTAGGTATTCGCTATGAAGTAGAAGTTAAGGGCAACATTGTTGGGGTGGTGGCAGAACCAAAGCGCATTAGTTTCAAACGAGAGTTAATGATTGATCTCCCAGACTCGATTACTCCGACTGTGCAACTCTTTTTCTTTTTCCTTGTTTGTAATGATGCATTTCGTTAGAGCATCATACGAGCTAAGCGCTACTTAACTGCTTGGGCTCGAGCCATATTTGCGCATAACCCAAAGCGATAATAGGGCAGCAGGGATTAAAAAGAGATAGCTAAAAATCATTGCGCTGGTTAACCCTATACTTTCTTGAAGTGCCCCAAAGCCAATATAAAGTACCCCGGCAACGCCCCAAGTAAAGCCCATAAGCATGCCTGATGCCGTAGCTACAGCGTGAGGTGCAAGGTCCTGAGCGGTTACCACCAATAAGGGTATAGAGGCATTGGTCAAGATGCCAATAAGTACGATCAGTGCGAAATAAATCAGGGAACCTGTAGGAACAACAAATAAAGCCAAAAGAGCGGGTAGAGCTAAAAGCATGGTGCCTGCTATTAGAAAGCGCCTGCCAAATCTTTGCTCGAGCGCGCCAGCGCTCATAACACCAACCGATGACGCAATGCTATAGGCACCGAGGGTCCAGCCAATAAGCTGAGCGTCAGGGGCAAAGCCCTTGGTATTAACCAGCCATAAAGGAATGGCATTGGTAAAGCCAATAAAAGTAATCGCTCTCATAATGCCAACTAAAGAAAGAAGACCAACAGGACCAAAAAACAACTTGCTATCAAAGATTTTCGGTCGGTTCACGCCTCGAGCCACGCTTTGCTCTGGACTTAAGAAAAAGAGCAAGCTACCAATAATAATACCAACCAATGCTAAAAAAGGTACATACTGGGTACCAAAATTACGAATAATCGCCAGTGCCACAATTGGCATAAGGGCGCTCCCTAAGGACCCTCCTGAGATGAAAAACCCCATACTTAAGCCTGTTTTGGCACTCACATTTCGTGCCATTGAACTAGCTGCGGGGTGAAAAATGGCTGAGCCTAAGCCCCCTACAGCAAGCAAAATAAAGAGCATCCAGACGGTAGGAACTACGGCAACAAAGCTCATCAGAGTTGAACCCAAAATGAGGCCGAGCGCTGCCGAGCGCCGTTTTCCCCAGCGATCAGCCAGTGCGCCCATGAAGGCTTGTAAAACATTGGAAGATAAGGAAATGACTGCAACAAAGCTTGCCAGCACTGCCTCACCTAAATGAAAACGTTCTTGAAAAATGGGTAAAAACACAGGCAAGACATTGGTAAAAGCGTCATTGGCGGCATGTGAAAGGGTAAGTAAGATAGCCAAATTGAGGCCACTTAGAGCAAATCGCTGGGTTCCTAAAGTCATGAGAACAAGT
>JAHEBB010000522.1 GCA_024642575.1 Trueperaceae bacterium
GAATAATGGGCCCTCTTGCCGTGTTAATAACAATGACCGTCTTTTTCATCTTTTTAAATTGCTCATAGCAGAGCAAATGATGCGTTTCGTCGTTTAGGGGCGTGTGTACCGAAATAAAATCGCTTTCCGCCAAAAGCTCATCGAGGCTTAGGTAGCGCGCACCTAACTCCGCTTCTGCTTTTTCATCGCGTGAACGGTTATGGTAAATCAGCTTCATGTCAAACCCTTTTGCCCGCTTGGCAAACGCTTGACCAATTCGACCCATTCCAATAATCCCCATAGTCTGCCCACTAACATCTAAGCCCAGCAGTTGTGTCGGCGTCCAGCCTTGCCAGGTACCAGCCTCCACCATTTTATGGCCCTCAACAACGCGTCTGGCAGCTGCAAGCAAAAGGGCAAAAGCCTGATCTGCTGTTGCTTCGGAGAGCACGCCAGGAGTGTTACTTACCTTGATACCTTTGGCCTTACAAGCTTCCAAATTTATGTTGTTATAGCCAACGGCAAAATTAGCGACCAGCTTAAGACTTTCACCTGCTGCCGCTAAAAACTCATCATCCACTTTTTCAGACATAGTGGTTAAAATCGCCTCATAGCTATGCGCTTTAAGGCGCTCTAAAAGCTGATCTCTAGCAACAGGCAAATCGGTTTCAATAATGTCAGGCACTAAACCCGCCTTTGTAAGTAAATCTACCCCCACCTGCGGTACGCGTCTGGTTATAAGAACATTTGACATGATGTCTTATGTTATACCAAGATGATTTATCTGCAAGTTGATTGCTGTGTCTCGGCAAAAAAGATTTATCTTCAAAATTCTCCAATGAAACCTCTAAGGATAAATTTTCCCTAGAATAAAGCTCTCAAATACGTTAAGCTTAGACAAGTTTTACGGAGGTATGTATGCGTGAACATGCGCTTTTTACTGGCTTAATGGCTTCGGTGCTCCTGGTTTCTTTTCTGGTTGTTTCTTTGGTTCCTTTGTGGGCAGGAAAATTGGGTCAAAAACAAGAAGAGGAAAAATAGTACCTTCTTTCTCAACTAAAAAAGCGCCTGTAGTAGGCGCTTTTTTTATTAGTGCCGTAGAACTAGGTTAGTCTAAGGAATAAGCTAGGCCCCGCTCGAGCTCTTGACCTGCTAAGTCCTCATGAGGGCGAATGACCATGACAGGTAGATGAGATTGTCTTAAAACATCGAGGGTGACACTTCCCATAAGCAGGCGGTTAAGTCCTGAACGCCCATGACTTGCCATAGCAATCAGATTTACCTGTACTTCTTTGGCAACGGCCACAATCGTTGTGGCTGGATCTCCAAATTGAAGCTGGTATTCAGGTTCAAACCCTAAAACCCTTAACTGGCCGCCTGTCTGCACAAGCGCCTCAAGCAAGCTCTTTTTCAAAGCCTGTAAAGTTACCCCTGCCCCGTGGACTTCATTTTGATTTAGCTCCGTCGACGAAACAAAATCTTGCCAGCGCTGAGAATCAAAAGGCTGGGTATTAAGGGGTTCAAAGGCTCGCCCGATAACATCTTCAGCCATGCTAAGTACCCGAAGCAAAATAATAGTATGCGTGTTAGGTGCAAATAGGCTAGGCACCTTGGATAAAATAGCAGCCGAAAAATCAGAACCGTCAAGAGGAATAAGAACCTTAATCATTTAAAATTTCCCCCTTTCTGGATTTAAAAAGATTACTGGAATGGTGGCTTGCTGCAAAACCGCCTGGGCAACACTCCCTAGCATCCACTGGGCTAAGCCCACTCGAGCGTGCGTGGTCATGGCAATCAGATCAGCACCTTCATCTAGCGCCAGTTTTACAATCTCATCACTGGCTTTTCCATAAAGCACCCGACTGTGTACATTAAACCCTTTTTCTCTTAAGGCCAATTGCCATTCATCCAAATCTCGTTTTATCTCTGCCTCGAGCCCCTCTTTATCATCAATGAGAGAAGCCACCCGTAAAAGGGTGAGCTGCGTTTTTAAAGGATCAAGAAAGCTGTTTAGCGTCGTCAAAATAGCTTTGCTAAAACGGCTATCATCAAGAGGTACCAAAACTTTTGTGTACATGCAACACTCCTTTCGACCCTAGAACCAAACTAGCTTGCCTGCAAACATGAACCATGAGCAAGTTACTGACGAAAGCTGTAAGAATTTAGCTGACCCTTTAATGTAGTAATTGGTGTAAACAGGGAAAATACCCATCTGAGATATTTGCTTGCTAGCGTGCCAGATTGACCAAAACTCTGCCTTTAATTTGCCCTTTTAAAATCTCTTGAATGCTAGCCTCGAGCCCTTCTAAAGAAACCTCCGTTGTGATGGCTTCAAGGTCAAGCTTCCAGTCAGTCGCTAACCTTTGCCAGATGCGTTCTCGCTTAGCCATAGGGCAACTTTGGGAATCTATGCCCAGTAAATTAACACCGCGCAAAATAAAGGGAAATACGGTTAGCTCGAGCTTTGGCCCCCCAACCAGACCACAAGCCGCAACAGAGGCATGCGGTTTGACTTGCTTGAGTAAATTCACCAGCGTTTCACCACCCACGGTATCCACGGCTGCACCGTATATACCTTTAAGCATCGGGGCTTTGGCAACTTCAGAGAGAGCCTGCCTGTCAGCAATTGAGCTAGCACCCAGCGCTTTAAGCATACCTTCGGCCTCAGTCTTACCTGTACTGGCAATCACTTCTTTACCCATTTTGGCAAGCAGTGCCACCGCAATGCTACCCACGCCTCCCGTAGAGCCGGTCACAACTACAGGCCCTTCTTCAAACCCTTGATGCTCGAGCGCAGCTACACAAAGTGCCGCTGTAAACCCTGCCGTGCCTAAAATCATGGCTTCACGTAAACTTAGCCCTTCAGGTAAGGACACAACCCAATCTGCTGGCACCCTTATACGCTCGGCAAACCCACCCGCGGTATTCATACCCAGGTCATAACTGGTAACAATGACTTTATCGCCTGGTTTAAATTTGGCACTTGTAGAGCTAAGCACCGTTCCTGCGGCGTCAATCCCTGGTGTATGCGGAAAAGTGCGCGTTACCCCTTTGTTGCCCGTTGCAGAAAGGGCATCTTTATAATTTAAGGAGGAATAAGCAATCTCAACCAAAACATCCCCTTCTGGCAAATCACTCAGGTTCATCACTTTTACGGCTCGGCCAAAACCCTCAGCTTGTTCTTCAACCCGAAGTGCACGAAATGTATCTGACATAAAGAACTCCTTTAAAACGGTTTAACTGCTTAGAGCAAAGTCTAGCTGGTTAAGCAGACTTAAGTCTTGAATGCTATGAAACCTTAGCAGACATGTTTACATATTTCTAAGCCTTAAGCACTTTGATTATCCTTTGCGAAAAGTACACCACAGCTTATATGTTCCCAGACATCTTAATCATCCAGGGTTCTAATCTTGTTAAAATGCAACATGAATTTACATATTGCTGGAAAAATTGCGCTTCTTACCGGTGGGTCTAAAGGCATTGGCTTTGCAGTAGCCGAAGGGCTAGCAACCGAAGGTGTCAAAGTGATTTTGAGCAGCAGGCATGAGGACAGTTTAACCAAAGCGGTAGACAAACTACGCGCCAAAGGCGGCGACGCCCATGGCATTGTCGCCGATGTTAGTAAGCCTGAATCGATCGATGCGCTGTTTGCAAGCTTCAAAGCCCAGTTTGGCGACCCTGATATTTTGCTGATAAATGGTGGTGGCCCTCCTGCAGGCAAAGCTGAAACCCTGGATGACGAAGCTTGGGCTAAAGGTTATGACCTGACCTTAATGAGC
>JAHEBB010000523.1 GCA_024642575.1 Trueperaceae bacterium
AGGCAGAATTCAAATACACCCAATATACACCCACGGTACTTCTTTTCTCTCAATTTACTTGGATTTCTCTTGTTTTAGGCAAATAAAAGCCTTTTATAGCGCAATATTTATACTTAATTTATCTCAATTTACCTTGCTCACTAATGGCATTCAGAAGGTCAGGGGTTCGAATCCCCTTGGCTCCACCAAGAGAAAAGCTGTCACAGACAGTGAAAAAGCTCTAAGTCCTAAATGACCTTAGAGCTTTTTTCGTTGATTTCCCCCTTAATTTCCCCCTTGAGCATTTTTTCCATGCTCATACCAAAGGGTTGAGGAGCTTTCTTGAGCTGGTGAATATAGACTTTTTCGGTCACTTTTACACTGCTATGTCCTAAACGAAACGATACTTGCTCCATACTCATGCCCCTGGCTAACCAGATGGAACCAGCACTGTGTCTTAGCTCGTGGAACTTTAAAAAGGGTAGTTCTGCCTGGAGTGAAAGTTTGTAAAAGGACTGTCTTAACCTAGAGGTGGATACAGGCGTTCCGTGACCTGTGGAAATAATAAGATTGAAATCTTGCCATTGCTCAGCCAGTTTTGACCGCCGCTCATCTTGCTCGAGCTTGTGTACTTGTAAGAGCTCCAATACATCATAGGTAATGTCAAGAATGCGATCTTTCTTGCCTTTGGTGGGACCAAACACAGGGGTACTAGCGTCACTGACATTTTGCCGTCCAATATGCAGATAGGTAATGCCGCCAATGGTCGAAAAATCTCCCCAGGTTAAACCTCGAAGCTCACCTATTCTTAGACCAAGATTTAGTGTCAGATAATAAGCCAGATAGTAGCGTGTATCTTTGGCGATTTCTAAAAATTGTTGACACTCAAAGGGTTCCCAAATATTTGCCTCTGTATTGGGTAATTTAACAGCCCGAACCGTATCACAGGGATTTTTGGCAATAAGTTGCAAGTAGACTGCATCGGTTAATGCGCTCTGCAAACAGGCGCGTGCTTTTTTAGCTACCCAGGGGCTATGTTTTTCCTGAAGAGCTTCTTGCCAGGCAATAATCTGTAAAGGTTCTAAAGTATCTAGCCTGATTTTACCTAAACCTGGCTTTATATGAAGTCGAACATCTAGTTCATATTCTTTCCAGCCTTTGGGGGTTAGCTCTTTTTTGCGACGTTCTAGCCACTGAGTTAAAAAACTGCCTAGGGCAATGTTGCCATTAGGTCTTAAGATGCCCTGCTCTAACCGTTGTGCCATATGCAGGCGATCGTGTTCAGCTTCGGTTTTTGTGGAACGCAGTGGTCCATCTCGGTATTGGGTTTTACTTCCCAGAGGATCATGGACTCCAATTCGTACATAATAGCGGGTGTAGCTTGAACCATCAGAACGTTTGAATGTTCTTGAGCGTATAGAACCCTCACCTTGCGAGCGTTTTTTCATTGAATGCTCCTTGTATAGAGAAAACAAACCAAATGGATACAGCGATCCATTCAGACCTCGAGCCTAAAGAGATTGATTGGTGTTTTCTTGATAAAAAAGGAGCTTCTATGCCCAGTTTACCCTAAATCAGAGGGTCTTGCAGCTTCACACTAATGAGTGTCAAAGCCAATAATAACGGAGCTTCCACCCATGTAACTCTCTGTTCCCTGAATAGATACGGCAACCTTTAAACAGGAGTCTAGTCAAAATAGATCAAAACCCTCAACCTTTTAATCCGTAAACCCACAACAATAAAAGAACATGACTCAGACAAACAAAAACCTAAGGCCTACCTTAGCAACCTGGGTATCTCGCTTGTTGCATCCCTTTAGCCTGGTCTTTGTCATTCTGCTACTCATTCAACTGCTTTCAGGTCAAACATTTCTTAAAGCATTGCTTTGGAGTCTACTGTCATTCGCCATCCTGGTTCTTCCAGCCCTTAGCTTTATTTCCGTAAGAATCAAAAAAGGCCGCTATCAAGATACGAGTATTTTTAAACGAGAAGATCGCACATTCCTATATGCAATTGGAATAATATCCTTTATTGCTTTGTTACTAACTGTCTATCTACTCAAGGCTCCAATTAATCTTCAACTAAGTTTACAAGCTGCATTTATAGCGATGCTTATTGGTGCCATTTTCAATCGTTTTATTAACAAATTAAGCGTGCATACCTTAGGAGCTTCAGGTAGCGCCACTGTTCTTTTTTATCTATCCTGGCCTTTAGGTTTAGTATTCGGAGTACTTAGTCTATTGGTTGGCTGGTCACGTCTCATGCTTAGTCGTCATACTTTGGCGGAAGTGGTCTGGGGCTGGCTTGTTGGTGTATTTTCAGTAATAATTTGGTTTAATTTGAGATCGTAAGTCGAGCAAAAACGTTAAGGCTCACTGATATTCACCGTAAAGACTTGAGGAGCAGTAAACTCTGACCAATAATGACAATTTCTGGTTCGTGCATTCCACTGGTAAACGCCTCCATCTTCTAACACACCTTCAGGAACTTCTAAGACATTGCTTAAGGCAAAATTATCGTCATAAACAAGGGCATCGGTTCGTAAATCACGGATGTAAAAGCCATAGCCCATCACCTCAGCATCAAAACTCAGTTCTAACTTTGGGGTAAGCGAACTACTTGAACTCATAGGAGAAACAATCGTCGGTAACTCGGGTCGTTCTCTAACCTTGGCAATATCAAGCAAATAGGCTGTTTCTTCATTAACCGCCTCCTCAGTCACAAAAAAGCGCATAGGACTGGAAAAAGAAGTCCAACCATCTTCACCTAAAGCCCTGACTCGCCATTCATAATTGGTATCTGGGCAAAGACTATTATCTGGAATCACAAAACTGGTACTGATAACTGGGCCTGTATAAACCCCTTCGTTACTTACCCTATTTTCGATATAAAACTCATACGCATGTGCCTCGTTAACCGCAGTAATTCTCAAGGTGGGTGTTAGCTGATTAACGTTTCCTTCTGGCCCAATTTGTGAGGGAACAGGAATATCTGAGGTAGGTCTTACCCTATCTCTAAAGGAAAAGAGCCGACTGTATTGGGCAAGGAGTCGTGGTTTGCCAATAAGCTGGTCGTAACTAAAATAAGCACCTGTCGTAATAAAGAAAACAATCAGGATTAGCAGAATGCGCCCTGATACCTTGGATAGTTGTTTATTAGGTCTGGCTTTATGAGTTTGTTCCTTCGTACCTGGTATAAGGCCCAGATCAACATGTTTCTTCTGCTTTAAGGACTGAACCAGCAGTTCCCAAACTTCATCCAGAGGATCAACAGGTACAAGCAGTTCAATCGTAACTTGTAGATTAGGTAATTGCGTATCAGGTCCTGTTTTTACATATGAATAATTGCTGTCAAAAGAGTCATCAACATATTCCAGAATGTCACTGATACTTACGGGTTGTTTCGTAAGACTTCTTAAAGCCCGAATAATTAAACCCAGCATAAGCAGTGAGGGTTTTCTGCCCTGATTATCATTAGTTAAGGGTGCCTGATTGCTTTTTAAATACCTTAAATAGCGCTCAGAAACGGTTTGCTCATCTTCAAGCAGATTGTCGGCAATAGCATCAGCTAACTGCGTAATGCTCAGTTTATGCCTGCTTAAAAACTCATGTAGGGTCAGCCTTAACATGTCTCTTCTCCCACGGGCTAAGGCCGCAAGTTCTCCTTCCTAAACGGAAATTCTGAGGGGATGCGCAGTTAAAAGAAGGGGAGAGTAAGAAAACGGAACACTCAGTTCCTTAGTCTTGCTGATTTCTATGACAGTAGCTTGAAAAAA
>JAHEBB010000524.1:0-1739 GCA_024642575.1 Trueperaceae bacterium
ACATCACCGTCTAAGGTGGGTACACGAACAGTTCCCCCGAGAACAGCTTTATAATCAGCCACATTTACAACCACACGAATATTATCTTGCTCGAGCTTAAAGATAGGGTTATTTTTCAACCTTAAGACAAGATATAAGTCACCACCACTGGGTGCTTGACCACGAAGTCTTAACTTACTGCCGTCTTGTGCGCCTTTAGGAATGTTAACCTCGAGCGAGCGACCGTTGACAGAAATGCTCGTCGTACCTCCATGATAAGCCTGACTTAAATCAATTTCTAACTCGGCCTCCATGCGCTGCGGTGCCCTTTGACCAAAGCTGCCAAACGGGTCTGCGCTTCGTCCTGGAAATCCGCCCCCAGTCGTGCTAAAACCCCCACCCGTAAACAAGGTCTGAAAGAAATCACTAAAGCCTGCAAAGTCTTCAGGGTTAACATTTCCCCCTTGAAAGCCGCCTGGGCCAAAGGTTGGGCGACCATCGGCTGTGCCATACTGGTCGTAAAACTTGCGTTTTTCTTCGTCTTGCAAAACCGTATAAGCTTCGTTAATTTCTTTAAATTTATCTTCCGCAGCCTGATCGCCAGGGTTTTTATCTGGGTGATGCTTGGCAGCTAATTTACGAAATGCTGCTTTAATATCCTTTTGGCTAGCGGATTTATCAATACCCAGTATTTTGTAATAGTCTTTATAAGCTGCCATACGTCACCTCCTTTTTAGTCTGCGTAAACAACGACCCTTGCTACCCGAATCACACGGTCATCTTTCACAAAACCTGATTCAAAGACTTGGGCAATTTTGCCTTTTAAATTCTCATCTTCGGTTGGCATAGTGGTTAGAGCTTCATGCAGCTCAGGGTTGAACTCATCCCCAGCTTTGCCCATTTCCTGAATGCCTAAACCCTCGAGATTGCGCTTTAAGGTTTCGCGTACTTGCTCAATCCCGGGGATGATTTTGGCTGGCTCATCGCCTGCAATTTCTAAAGCGCGACGCAAATCGTCATAAACGGGTATAACACTTAAAACAATGCTATCCGCACCCTGATTTTTAGCCCGCTCTATATCTGAAGCGGTTCGGCGGCGAATGGTTTGCATTTCAGCCAGAGCGCGCAAGTGCTTATTTTTAAAGTCTTCGGCTTCAGCCTGAGCTTGTTCTAAAGCCTCCTGCGTTTTGGCTAATTCGCTTCTAAAAATCCTAATCTCGTCCGCCTCACTTGCTTCTGGTTCAGATGCCGAGGGAACTTGTCCCTCAGCATCATCTTCTCTAAGGTCTTTTACATCATCGGCCATGGTTTAGTCCTTAGCCTGCGGGTTTAAAGTCAGCGTCGATAACATCTTCGTCATCGTCGGCACCAGCACCAGGAGCCGCGCCTGCCTCAGCACCTTGAGCAGCATTAGCTTGCTGGAAGGCTTGCAGTTTTTGGGCAAGGTCTTGGCTGATTTGCTCGAGCCTTGACTTATCAGCATTGCTGTTTAAAGCACTATCGGCGTCATTAATAGCATCTTGAACTGGTTTTTTAGCATCATCACTGGCGCTGGTAGCTTCAGTTAAAACACGGTTAGCCTGAGCTTTTAAGCTATCAAGCTGGTTACGCGCTTCAGCCATATCTTTGGCTTCGCGGTCTTTATCAGCATTAGCCTGAGCTTCATTGACCATGCGGTTAACTTCATCCTCAGAAAGCGTAGTGGTATTTTGAATGGTGATATTGGCAGCTTTACCGGTTGACTTTTCTTTAGCGGTTAC
>JAHEBB010000524.1:1839-3748 GCA_024642575.1 Trueperaceae bacterium
GGGCCTTTAATGCGGTTTAACAAAGGTTGAATGATTTCTTCAAATTTGCTGCGAGTCAGTTTTTTCTCAAGGTAAAGAGGTGCATTTGAAGCTGGGTCCATAGCAATGAAAGGCAAGCTAATGGTTGTTTCAGGGATGCCAGAAAGCTCAATTTTTGCTTTTTCAGCGGCTTCAATCAGCCGCTGCAAAGCCTGCTTATCTTTACGCAAATCAACGTTATATTCTTTTTGGAAGTCGCCGGCAAGCCAGTTAACTACTGCGTAATCAAAGTCACTACCCCCAAGGCGAGTATCACCACTGGTTGAGCGCACTTCAAAGACGCCGTCGCCTACTTCAAGCACACTGACGTCAAAAGTACCGCCGCCAAGGTCAAAGACCAATACGGTTTCGTTACCTTTTTTATCTAAACCATAAGCCAGTGCCGCAGCGGTTGGCTCGTTAACAATACGCAAAACTTCTAAGCCCGCAATTTTACCGGCATTTTGAGTCGCTTCACGCTGACTGTTATTAAAATAAGCAGGTACGGTAATAACGGCTTTGGTGATTTTTTCACCCAAAATAGCACTGGCATCATCTACCAGTTTTTGCAAAACCATAGCGCTGATTTCTTCGGGGGTATACTTCTTGTCAGTTACGGCAAAACGAACACCACCGTCATCGCTACGAACAACATCATAGGGGCTACGCTCGGCTTCAGTTTTAACTTCATCCCAGGTGTGACCCATATAGCGCTTAACTTCAAACAGGGTATTTTTAGCATTCAGTACAGCCTGGCGTTTTGCCACTTGACCGACCATGCGGTTACTATCTTTAAACGCAACAACCGAAGGGGTCGTGCGATTACCTTCACTATTAACTAGAACCGTTGGTTCGCCACCCTCCATAATTGCGATAACGCTGTTGGTGGTACCAAGGTCAATTCCTACAGCTTTAGCCATTTTTCTTACTCCTTAATGGGAAATGAGTTTACTTTGGTATGCATCAAAAATCTGATACGATGAGACGCAATTCAAACACAGGTTGAAGTATAGCAAGCGACTTTTCCATTGTCAATAGATTTGAGTGTGGTTGTATCAAGTTTGGTTATTCGGCTAGAAAAGAAACCCTTGATCTTTCACTAATATCCCAATGATAAACCAAGATCATCTGTAGGAATTAGCTTCGGAATCTGAGGTATGATGCGCTCAGTTATGAACCCTCAAACTAACACTTATCCGATGCGCGCTGTGCCTGGTTACGCCTCGAGCACCCAGGGTATCCAACTTGCCATTCAAACCAACGATGATGCCAGCGACGAAGACTTACAGTTTTTTCAGCAGCTTGGCGTTGAGTGGGCGATGGTGGGTATTAAAGATGCGAAAGAGCATACGCTCGAGCATTACCAAAAGTTAGTCAAGCGCTTTGCCGAGTTTGGTCTGAAGATTTACCGCATTGCGAATTTAAGCGTTCATAATGTCCCAGAAATCACGCTTAATCTTCCTGGGCGCGATGAAAAAATTGAAGCGTTTAAACAGTTCATTCGTAATATCGGTCAGGCTGGCATCAAATACAATACCTATGCACATATGGCCAACGGTATCTGGTCATCTGAGCCTACACAAGGTCGTGGCGGCATGAAAGCGCGTCGCCTTGACCTAAACCATGCGATGGGTCACTGGGATGGCAAGATTTATCAGGGTGAACTCACGCATGACCGCCTTTATACCGAGGAAGAGCTCTGGGATAACTACGCTTACCTAATTAAAGAAATAAGCCCCGTCGCCGAAGAAGAAGGCGTGCGCATTGGTATACACCCCGATGATCCACCTGTTTATGCCTTGGGCGGCATTCCGAGATGTATGTTTGGCACCTTTAAAGGCTATAAAAAGGCCATGGAAATGGCTGATAGTCCTAATATTGGTGTGTGTTT
>JAHEBB010000110.1 GCA_024642575.1 Trueperaceae bacterium
TTGGTTCTAACTGTGCGCCCTGACTAATCCAGAGCCCAAGCGTTTCTCTCTCTTTATCTAACATCCCTGTTTTATTACCCAAAGGCATATAGGTACTTAAAACTGCATTCTTACGGATAAGTTCAGCTTGGGCGACAATGGCTTCAGGGGTATTAAACATGATGCCTTTAGGGGGAGCCGTAAAAAGCGCATCACTTGGATGATCACTATGGCAGCCTAAACAGCGAGTCTGAATAATACGCTCTACGTCTTGAAAAGGTACCAGTTCTGCACTAGCATTTTCTCTATCTGAGGCGTAGGTTTGGAGTTGGGGAGCGGTAACAAGAGCTAACGACAAAACCAGAAATGATGCCGCAGGGAGTATCCAGCGGGCCTCCTGACCTCGCTCATGTAAGTTTAGATAATGCCTGATGCCTGCACTAGCTAAAAAAAGAATAGCAAGTACCAGCCAGCTATAGCGCTGACCAAAGGTACTGGGGTAGTGATTGCTAATCATAATAAAAATGACTGGTAAGGTCATATAGTTGTTATGCAAACTGCGTAAACTGGCTTGTTTAGCATAGCTAGGGTCAGGTATGACCCCTTCTCTTGCTGCTTTGACCATGATGCGGTGGGCAGGAATAATGGTAAAAAAAACATTGGCAGCCATAAGCGTGCCTAGCATCGCACCTACATGCATATAAGCGGCGCGTCCACTTAAAACCAGGGATAAAACAAAAGCAAGAATGCTCACCAAAGTAAAGCCAATAAAAGTAAAACGCAGTTTGTTTTGCACCAGAGCTGACTTGCACATACGATCATAGATAAACCAGCCGCCACTCAGGGTTATAAGCCCAATCAGGATAGTAGCTAAAGGCGGCAAGGGAAACTTAGGATTGGCCATCATAAATTCGGCATTGGCATAGTAAACGATCATCAATAAGCCAAAGCCACTTAAAAAGGTTAAATAGGCATCCCACTGAAACCAGTGAAGTTTTTCTGGAATGCTAGGAGGGGCTACTTTGTATTTTTCAATATAGTAAAAGCCGCCCCCATGCACCGAGTAAACATTGCCAGCCAGATTTTCGGGTACATCATCACGCTCGAGATTATTTTCTAACCAAATAAAGTAAAAACTTGCCCCAATCCAGGCAATACCTACCACAATATGAAACCAGCGAACCAGTAAACCTAGCCACTCGAGCACATGACCTGAAGTGCCTGTTACCTTGCTAATAGTAATGAGTACTAAAATGGCTGCCAGCGCAGCAATAATCAGATTCCATTTGCCAGCCCAGCCCTCAAAACCCGCATACATGGCTTCTTGTTTTTGTGGGTCAGTTTCTTTGCTATGGGCTACTGTTTTTTTCTCAGCCATCAAACAAATCCTCGAGCCTAAATTTAGCAATTTGGGCAATTTGTTCCAGAGCAGTTTCTAACTCTTCATCTGTTGAATGAGTTAAGCGGGTCCGAAAAGCTTCTAAAATACTTTGCTTGGTGTGTCCTTTGACTGCCAAAATAAAGGGGAACTCAAATTTTGCCTTGTAAGCATTATTGAGCAGGTGGAAGTTGTCATATTCTTTATCGCTTAAGCTAGCTAGTCCAGCCCCAGCTTGTTCTTTGCTGGATGAGGTCGTAAGTTTGCCAGCTCTTGCAGCCTTACCTGCTAAGTCTGGGTGAGCCCGAATAAGTTCTAATTGTTGCGCTAAGGGAGTGTTCATGACAGTAGCAACCATGCTCGTGTGAAGACCCGTTAGTGTTTGAAAGGGGCGCGCTTTAAATGCGGATTCGGCAACCCAGGGAGAATGCTCAAAGATACCCCCTAGCAGCTTTATAAATTCAGTTTCATCAATTTGATTGATATGCTCGAGTCTAAGCTTCATTACTTAAAGTATAACGCTGCCTAGTAAAACCTTTAGCAAAAATGAGTTTTAAGATGCCTAATTATTAGAAACAAAATCAGCTTGAGCACCAGTCATTGGAAGTTCAGCTTTTGGCTTAAGCAAATTACTCATAATGCCGCGCATATGATTTAGCTGAAAGGGGGTTAAAACAATCCTGTCAACGCCGCTTAACTCGGCTTCAGCTCGGAGTTTAGAATTATTGGCATCAACCAGTAAAATAATGGGAACTTGGGCTAAACGTTTAACTTTTTTAACCCTATAGGCGATAGATGTACCGGTGATTTCAGAAAGTTGAGCGTTCAAGATAATTAAATCAGGCGTATTGCTCCGAAGATGAGCCAAAACCGCTTCACCTGAAGATTCACTTTGAAAAGTTAGCCCCAGATGTTTAATAAGATGCTCTAAACTTTTTGACTCCCTCGGACTTGCAACGAGAACCTCCGGAGTGAAAAGCAAACCCTTGCTCCTTTCATGCGAATTCATAGTGGAATTCGTAAACCTAGAGGTTTATGACCCAAACGGGCTATAAACGAGTAAAAGAGAGCATAACTTAAAAACCATAGAAACAGATGAGGGATGCTCATTCTGGTTTAAAATGCAGCGGCAGGTGTTGATCCTTGGGGGGCAGTATAAAGAGGAATAAAGGACTCCCTCAAATGTTGTCTTAGCGTTTCTTTAACAAAACTAGCTGTATAAGGTTTAAGAATAATGCTGTCAATTGGTGAGATTAAAGCTTCAGCTCGAGCGTCCGCATCATAAGTTTCGACCATGAGGCAAACGGGAACCTGACGTAACCGTGCTACTTTTTTGCTGCGACAAGCCAGCGAACAACCCGAAATGTTGGCAAGTTTAGCATCGGCAATAATCAGGTCAGGGTTGTGGTCACGTAAATAGGCGAGAGCGGCAATGCCGTCTTTAACGACATCAGCGCTGTAGCCAAGTTGTTTCACAAGCACTTCTAGGTGATAGCTGGGTTCGGGGCTAGCAATTAAGATCGTTTTCATCCTCGAGCCAAACCATAACTGTGACGGCTAACGGATTTCTTATTTGTTTTTCAAATCGCTTAGATAGTTGATATTAGCAAGGGTTTTGGGGTCAAGCTCGAGCGTTTCAAAGGGCACAATACAAACGTCCATTTGTCGAATGAGCGTTTGCATTCCTAGCCGTTGTTGCCTAAGACGGTTTTCAAAAAAGGGCAAACAAGACTTGTGATAAAGAGATGCTAAAGGCTCGAGCTTACCTTCATGGGCAACACTAAGGATCTGATATTTATTTTCTACAAAGTCTAAAAGAGCGTCCCAGTAAGCAGGTGTCAAAAAGGGCATATCGCAGGCAGCTACTGCTAACCAATCGTGCTTAGCATAACTAAGCCCTGCATGAATGCCACTTAAAGGGCCTTGCGAGGCAATAATATCGCTATAGACAGGTAACTTAAATTCTGGATAAGCCTGATTTGCAATAAGAAAAAGCTCTGCTGCGTTACTCAAGCTAGCGCTAACCCAGCTGAGCAAAGCTTTATCTTTGTACATAAAACGGGCTTTATCTTGACCAAAGCGGCTCGAGCGCCCACCCGCTAAAATCGCCGCCGAAAAGTCCATAAACCAGTTTAGCGTTTAGATTTAGCTAAAATAGGTATCGCCTTTCCAGAGAAGAGATTTAGCAACCTTGTCGTTAAGCTCTACGCCAATACCTGGTTTTTCTGAAACACTCATAAAGCCGTTTTCGATAAAGGGTTTATCGCCGTCGCAGAGGTCTTGCCACCAGCTAATTTCGCGTCCATGAAACTCGAGCAGCAAGAAGTTGGGTACAGCGGCCATGACGTGGCATGCAGCCATCATCCCCAGCGGAGAAGAGACATTATGGGGGGCAATGGGCACGTAGTAAGCATCAGCAATATCGGCAATGCGCTTGGCTTCCATAATGCCACCAGCTTTGGCTAGATCCGGCATGATAATGTCAGTCGCGCGATTTTCTAAAAGCTCAACAAATTCAAAACGAGTGTAATGGTTTTCGCCTGTGCAAATCACGGTGCTGCTCGAGGCACGTACTTGTTTGAGTGCACTGATGTTTTCGGCAGGTACAGGTTCCTCGAGCCAGAGAAGCCTTACATCTTCAATGGCTTTGGCGAGCGTTATAGCAGAGGGTAAATCAAACTGACCGTGGCAATCAATGGCTAAATCAATCTCAAAGCCAATGCCTTCACGCACGCTTTTAATCAGGTCAATGATATAGCTCATCTCTTTTGCGCCTACAGTCCAGTTATAGGGGTCGAGCTTACCTACACCAGTGCTATCAACATCAAATTTGATGGCACAGTAACCTTCTTCAATCACTTCTAGAGCTTTATCTACATATGCCTGGGGTTCTTCAGATTCACCTGCATGGCAGTCAGCATAAAGCCGAATTTTATCGCGAAATTTACCACCTAACAGCTTATATACAGGTACATTTAAGGCTTTGCCTGCAATGTCATAAAGCGCATTTTCTATACCAGTAATGGCAAACATCACAGGTACGGTGCTGGTACCGCCGTAGCGCCCACTGCGGCGCATAGTTTCGTAAAGTGGACTAATATTCAAAGGATCTTTGCCGATGAGGAGTTGTTTAAGGGTCAAGACAATTTCTTTGGTAGCAAAGCCTGTCGCTGCTCCTGCCGAGTTGCATTCACCTGTACCGACGATACCCTCATCGGTATAAATGCGCACAAACGTCCAGACGCTTCCTCCACTATGGGGTTCTTGTTTGCCAATAACACAAGCCTGCACATCAACAATTTTCATAGGGCTCCCTTAATAAGTTTGATAGTCAAACTATTTTATACCTAATGGTTGGCTAAAGCGCAAACTTACCAGCGGCTAGCTTCAAAACGCCAGCCAGGTTGTTTTTCTTGCATCGCCAGTTCATCATTGCGTTCGGTGATACCGCATTTTAAGTAGCGCTCGTGCAGTAGGGCAAGCTTATCGCGGTCTAGCGTAACGCCTAACCCCGGACGATCAGAGACTTCGAGGGCTCCTTCTTTAAACGCAAAGGATTCCTGAATAATATCTTCATATTGCCACGGATAGTGGGTGTCGCAGGCATAGCTAAGATAAGGGAGAGCTGCGCCAACTTGAACCATTGCAGCTAAAGACACGCCTACATGGCTATTAGAATGCATAGATAAACCACGACCAAACGTCTGACAAATCCTTGCCAAATCAACCGTAGCCCTAAGCCCACCCCAGTAATGGTGATCACTCAAAATAATGGCCTCAGAGCCTAACTGCATGGCTGTCGGAATATCACTAAAAGAGGTGGTGCACATATTGGTGGCAAGGGGTAGATTTACGCTTTTACCAAGTTCTGCCATGCTTGCTTGCGTTCTTACCGGGTCTTCGTAATACTCGAGCACACCCTCGAGCTTTTTGCCCCATCTTATAGAAGTCTCGAGCGACCAAATAGCATTGGGGTCAAGCCTTAAAGGTACATTTTCTCCGAAGGCTTCCCTTAAGGCAAACATTGCCTCTACTTCCTCTTCGGGAGGAAAGACCCCACCCTTTAGTTTTAGAGATTTAAAACCATAGGCCTGAGATATAGCTTGGGCTTGCCTAACAATGCCCTGAGCATCTAGAGCCTCCGCACCTCTGGCTGCGTTCCAGCCTGTCGCCTCTGGTTTTGGGGCAAAGCCAAGTTCGCCACCAACGCCTTCATATTTGTAAAAAAGGTAAGCGGCAAAATCAACCTGGTCTCTGGCTTTGCCTCCCAGCAAGTCAACTACGGGTCGGTTTGTAGCTTTACCCATTAGGTCAAAACAGGCAACTTCAAGGGCACTTTGGGCAAGGGCAAGCTGTCTGGGATTTTTACTTTTGAACTTCTCACTAAGTAAAGTTGCCATGTTATTAAGCTGAAAAGGATCTTGACTAAGGACAGCATCTCGGCAATCTAAAAGCCCTTGAGTAATGGCCTCGCCCCCAGGAATCTCCCCTAGGCCATAAAAGCCATCATCAGTTACGAGTTCTACAATGGTGCGCAAGGCAAAAGGGGCATGCAGACCTGCGGCATTAAGGAGCGGAGGGTCACTAATAGCAATAGGGGTAACATGCATTTCACTGATTTTCATGGATTCTCCTAGCAACTAAGCTCATAGTGATGAGAGTTAAATCTATCTGAATAGTTAGGTAGTTTACTAAAAAACTAGCCTCTGCCTAAGACGAGCTAATCATGAAAGCGATTTCATCAATGGTCAAAAAACTAGACTTTCTAAAGAAGCTTAGTTTATACTACCTGACATCTTTAATCAAATATGACTCGAGCGAGTTTTTGACTCTGGTGCGAGTATTCGTTCGGAAGTCTTAGAACGAAATAGCAAGGGAGGTTTTATAACTGCTTTTGAAGAAATATAGGTTTGAGTTTTCTCGATATTTAAAATGCCTTCTATAGCGAAAGGAAATTTATGAAAAATAAGGAATTAAGCCGCAGAGATTTTCTTAAGACCGTTGCAGGTGCAAGCGCTGTTGTGATGGCAGGAGGTAATCTGCTTGTCTATGCGCAAGATGAAAAAGACTTGCCTCAGGGTGCTGCAGGTAAATTGACCGTTATCCACCGCACCGAGTACTTCAGCGAAGTACAAGATTTATTTAGGGCCGATGTCGAAGAGTTTGCCAAAGAAAAAGGCATTGAGCTTGATATTTCAACGGCAAACCCCGAAGTCTTTGGTGACTTCATGGCAAAAATGCTAGCTGCTGTCACTGCCGGAAATGCCCCTGATTTGGCTTACCACAGCTTAAGTATTCCTCAGCTTTATGGTCTTGGCTTGGTTGAAGATGTTTCTAATGTCATGGAACAAGCCGTTGCTATGTATGGCGATGTTGTGCCCCAAACGGCAGAGCGTTTTGCCGTACAAGATGGCAAGTGGTGGGCCATTCCCTTTATTAGCAATACAGCAGGTTGGTTTGCCCGTAAAGACATTTTTGAAGCCAAAGGAATTGATGTTCACTCTTTAGATACCTGGGATAAACGCCGTGACGCTGCCCTAGCCGTTTCTGACCCAGCAAATAATATGTGGGGTTGGGGTGTCACCATCAATCAAAGTGGTGATGGTCATGGTTTTATCATGAATGTCCTTCACACCTTTGGTGGCAGCATTACCGATGAAACAGGTCTAAAAGTTAACTTTGATTCACCTGAAACATTGGCTGCGGTTGAGTGGCTGACAGAAACCTACACCAGCGAAAAATATAAGCCTATGCTTCCTCCAGGTATTGAAAGCTGGGGTGATGTCAGCAATAACGAAGCTTACCTAGCAGGCACGATTGCTATAACCCAAAATGCCTTTAGTGTTTATGCCAAAGCTAAGGCAGACGGTAACCCAGTGTTTGAAAATACGGCTGTTTTGCATGCAGGCGCTGGTCCAGCTTCGGGTCCGCTCGAGTCTGGTGCTAACTCATGGTTCACCATTTTTAAAGGCACCAAAAATAGAGAAGCAGCTGAAGAGCTTATCTTGCATATGCTTAAGCCAGAAATTTTCACCCCAATGGTTGCTTTAGGTGGCGGTCTGTTCTTACCTGCTTATAAAGATCTCTGGACAGATGATCTTGTTAATACCGATCCAAACTTTAAAGTGATTGAAGAAATTTTGTTTAACCCCGTTATTTATAACGGTACCTCACACCCTGCCATGCCTAATGCCGCGGCGGACGCTGTCTTGGCTGCGTCTATCCCAAGTCAAATGATGGCAAATATTACAACCGGTCGTATGACCCCTGCTGAAGCCGTTGCCGATGCCCACAAGAAAATTGTTGACATCTTTGAAGAAGGCGGCATCATGCAGTAAAGACTTTTTGCCCCACGAAAAGCTCGTGGGGCAAAAAGCTTATTTTATTTCCAAATTTATTTTAAAAAATTAACTACTAAGAGAGATTATTAATGGATAAGCAAACGGTATCTTTAGCGCAGCCAACCCTTAGGCACCGAAAAACCTTAGGAAAGCAACTAAACGCGATTTTGGGTCGTGACTGGAAAATTGCTTTGCCCTTTATTTTGCCAACGATTATCCTTATGGTGGGTCTTATATTTTGGCCTTTTGTTGATGCGCTTATCGGTAGTATGAAAGTGCGCTCGTTTCTCACAGGTCAAGAAACCTTTGTTGGTCTAAAGAACTATACGCGACTCTGGCAAGACAGTGATTTTAGAAGATCGCTAACCAATACCTTTGAATTTACTTTCTGGTCGCTTTTTGTTAAATTTATTGTTGGTTTATCTATAGCACTGATCTTAAATAGCCGCTTGCCTTTTAGAAGCTTGCTCACGGGTATTATGCTCTTACCCTGGATTGCACCTGAGGTCGTTACGGCATTAGCCTGGAGAAATATTTTTGACCCCATCTTTGGAGGGTTAAATCCGATTTTGCAAGGCTTGGGCATTATTGATCGGCCCAGGGCTTGGCTGGCTGAAACCCAGCTGGCGCTGCCGAGTGTGATAGCGGTAAATGTCTGGAAGGGTATACCTTTTTATACAATTTTGCTATTGGCGGGTCTAAAAGCTATTCCTAAAGAACTGATGGAGGCGGCTGAGGTTGATGGTGCCAGTATTGTGCAGCGCTTTCGCCACATCACTTTACCTGGTTTGCGCTATGTCATTGCCGTAACCTTGCTTTTGTCCTTTATTTCAACCTTCAATACCTTTGGGCTTATTTTCCTTATGACAGGTGGTGGGCCTGGCGGTGCGACCAGGGTTTACTCCATTTTGGCCTACGAAAAGGCGATTATTGGTTTACGCTTTGGCCCCGGTTTGGCGACTGCTTTTAGCATGGCTCCGCTTTTGGCTGTTTTTATTATGGTTTTGGCTCGCTTTATGCTTAGTGACCAAACCAAGAGCGAAGAAACAAAGACCAATCGATTTGGAAAATTATTTGATTGGGTGGGTAGAGGTTTTGGGGCGCTACTAGATCTTGTTTTATTGCCTTTTGAACTCATTATCCAGGGCTTTAGCTTTGTTTTTAGAAGTGTTTTTTCAAGAGGCTCGAGCCTAAAGCGTGATCAGCGTGAACGTCTTGGAACCGTAGGTCGCTTTGTGCTCCTTCTCCCTATGCTTATTTTTGTTCTCTTTCCGTTTTACTGGATTTTTATAACGTCATTTAAAACAGACTTGCAGATTCAGCAATTTAGCTCGATTTTTTGGCCAAAACCCTGGACCTTTGAACAAATTAAAAGCCTGCTCTTTGATACCCCGTTTTTAACCTGGTTTAGGAATACCGTTTTTGTCGCTATTACCAGCACGGCTATTTCAGTTATTTTAGCGGCTCTGGGTGCTTACGCCTTGGCACGGTTTAAATTCTTGGGGGCACGCACCATGACGACTTTATTACTCGTTACTTACTTGCTGCCTAGCTCACTGCTTTTTATACCGCTTTATCAAACCTTAACCAGCTTGGGTATCATAAATACTTACGCGGCACTCATTGCCACCTATCCAACCTTTTTGCTGCCTTTTGCCACCTGGGTCATGCTAGGGTATTTTCGCTCGATTCCTGTTGAGCTTGAAGAAGCTGCTATGATTGATGGTGCTAATCGACTTACAGCCTTTTGGCGTATTACCTTGCCTTTGGCAATGCCTGCACTCTTATCAGTCACGCTTTTTGCCTTTACCAATGCCTGGAACGAATTTTTGTTTGCCTTTGTTTTCATTACTAGCGAAAATCTGAAAACTTTGCCAGTTGGCTTGCAACTGCTGGTTTTTGGCGATGTTTACCCCTGGGGACAACTCATGTCAGCTTCGCTGCTAATGGCCATCCCGGTCATGCTGGTTTATGTTTACGCGCAGCGCTATCTGGTTGAAGGTTTAACAATGGGTAGTGTTAAAGGCTAGGCTAAAAGTCTAAAAAGCCAAAGCATTATCAGAAACATTCTAAACGTCCATAAGATAGTCCTTAGCCAGTTGGTCTTAACCAACTGGCTATGCTGCTTAGGCTCAAAGCTCATCGCCAGTTTTGTATGGCTAGGCAGTTGTAAAAAAGCGGTGGATAGCCAAATAAGACTAACCATTAGGGCACCTAAAACCGCCTCCCATTCTCTGATAAAAGCGGATGGGTAAAAAACGAGGGCAAAACTACTTAATAGCTCTAAAAGCATTGGCAAAAAGACGATATAGGTCGTTAGTCTTCGGTGCCTCAGCTCATAGCTGACAAAGCTTGCTTTTTCAATGCTTGCCATAAGCGGATAATGCACGATTTGCACAAACCAGATAAGACCTGTCATGAAAAGGGTCGTTACAAGATTTATTGGGAAAAACACAGTTAAAGCCTAGCCTTTGCGTTAGGATGAGAATTGCGTTTTACGCAACTATTTGGACTTAGTGCAATATTTGTGCTCGAGCCTAGGCTGGCGTAAAATAAAATGCTTGATGTATTTATTGATACCTTCGCTTTTTGCAAAGAATCTATACCCGAAAAGGTTAGAAACCGAGAAAGGGGTTTGCTTAAATGGCAGATGTTTTAGATGAAATTTTAAATAATGATCGCTCGCAGCTCGAGCCGCAAGAACTTAAAAAACTCAATGAAACCGAGATGCGTGAGTGGCTCGAGTCCCTCGATTATGTGCTTGCCTCAGGCGGTGCTGACCGAGTTTATGAAATTCTCGAGCGTTTAGAGGCGCATGCCTATAAACATGGTGTAAAAATCCCGTTTACTGCGCAGACGCCTTATATCAATACCATTGCTCCTGAAGAAGAGCCTGAGTACCCAGGAAATCTCGAACTTGAAAAGCGCATTCGTAACTTGATTCGCTGGAATGCAATGGCGATGGTAGTGCGCGCTAATAAGCTTAGTGACGGAATCGGCGGGCATATCTCAACTTACGCCTCTGCTGCCACACTTTACGAAGTAGGCTTTAACCACTTCTTCCGTGGCCCTGATGCGGGTGTAGATGCCGATATGATTTATTTTCAGGGTCACGCCAGCCCTGGAATTTATGCACGGAGTTATGTTGAGCGCCGTTTCCCTGTGCAAACCTTAAGAAATTTCCGCCGTGAACTTCAAGATGAGCCAGGTTTATCTAGCTACCCGCACCCCTGGCTCATGCCTAATTACTGGCAATTCCCCACCGTTTCTATGGGTCTTGGGCCAATTATGTCCATCTATCAGGCTCGGTTTAACCGCTATCTGGTGAACCGTGGTCTGACCGAGCAAGGTAATGCCAAAGTCTGGGCGTTTTTAGGGGATGGCGAAACCGATGAGCCTGAAACTTTAGGCGCAATTCGCATGGCAGGTCGTGAACGTCTGGATAACCTAATCTGGGTTATTAACTGTAATTTGCAACGGTTAGATGGCCCTGTTTTTGGCAATGGTCAGATTATCCAGGAGCTCGAGGCCTCTTTTAGAGGTGCTGGCTGGAGTGTTATTAAGGTTTGCTGGGATAGTCAGTGGGATAAGCTCCTAGAAAAAGATACCAAAGGTATATTGATGGAGCGCTTTAGCAAACTGGTAGACGGCGAGTCACAACGCTATGCCGCTTTTGGCGCAGAAGAATTGCGCGATAATTTCTTTAATACGCCTGAACTCAAAGAGCTTATTAAAGACTGGACGATAGATGATATTGCCCAGCTCAACCGTGGGGGTCATGACCCCATCAAGGTGTATGCTGCTTACAAGCGGGCGTTTGATCACACAGGTTCACCTACTGTTATTTTGGCGAGAACGGTCAAAGGTTATGGTTTGGGTGAGGCAGGCGAGGGTAAGAATGTCACCCATTCGCAGAAAAAGCTCAACGAAGATGAACTTAAAACCTTCCGCGACCGCTTTGAAATCCCTATTAGTGATGACGAAATAGGCAAGTTCCCCTTTTACAAGCCTGATGAGAACAGTCCTGAGTTCAAGTACTTGATTGAGCGGCGCGCAAAACTTGGTGGTTTTGTACCGCAACGTTTGGTAAAAGCCGAACCTCTGGCTGCACCCTCTGAAGAGACATTTGAAGAATTTATGCTAGGAACAGACAGTCGCGAAGTGTCTACGACTCTGGTCTTTGTTACCATCTTGCGTAAACTTCTGCGTGATGAAAACTGGGGCAAGCTGATTGTGCCGATCATTCCTGATGAAGCGCGCACCTTTGGTATGGAAGCCCTGTTTAGACAAATTGGCATTTTTTCTTCGCTAGGTCAGCTTTACGAGCCTGTTGATAAAGAAAATCTGCTTTATTATAAAGAGTCAAAAAGTGGTCAGATTTTAGAAGAGGGCATTACCGAAGACGGCTCGATGTCTTCCTTTATTGCAGCAGGTTCGGCCTATGCCAGCCACGGCGTCAATACCATCCCCTTCTTTATTTACTACTCCATGTTTGGTTTCCAGCGTGTTGGTGATCTTGCTTGGTTAGCTGGGGATATGCGGGTTAAAGGTTTCATGTTAGGTGCTACTGCAGGGCGCACGACCCTGGCAGGGGAAGGTTTACAGCATCAGGATGGGCACTCACACTTGCTGGCTTATCCTATTCCTAGTCTAAAAGCCTATGACCCAAGCTTTGCCTATGAAATGGCCATTATTATTCGTGAAGGTATGCGGCGCATGTATGAAGAGCAAGAGGACCTCTTTTACTACCTCACCGTTGGTAATGATAATTACGCGCAACCTGCCTTGCCAGATCACTTAGAGCGTGAAACCTTAAAAGAAGGCGTGCTTAAAGGGATGTACAAGTTTAAGCTCTCGAGCAAAAAACGCAGCAAATTAAAAGCCCAGCTTTTTGGTGGCGGCGCCATTATGAACGAGGTTTTAAAAGCTCAAGACATTTTGGAAAAGGATTATAAGGTAGTTGCCGATGTCTGGAGCATCACCAGTTATAAAGAGCTGCATTTTGACGCGCTTGAAACAGATCGCTGGAACCGTTTGCACCCTGATGAAACGCCAAAAACTTCTTATGTTTATAGTCAATTAAAAGATGAGCCAGGTGTTTTTGTTGCAGCTTCTGACTACATGAAGATATTGCCCGATGCTCTGGCACGTCACTTACCCAAGCCTTTTTATAGTTTAGGTACAGACGGGTTTGGTCGTAGTGAAGCTAGACCAGAACTGCGCGATTTTTTTGAAGTAGACGCCAAGCATATTGTCTTGGCAACGCTCTACGCTTTGCAGCAAGAAGGCGAACTGGATAGCAAAACCGTGGCAAAAGCAATCAAGGATTTGGGTATTAAAGCTGATAAACTAAATCCCTATCATGCCTAGATTTAGGCTTAAGCGTTAACTGTTTAAGGGCGAAGGAGCGTTTTGTGGCAGAATTTAAACTCCCAGATGTGGGGGAAGGTATTAACTCAGGAATAGTGGTAAACCTGATGGTTGCTCAAGGTGACACCATCGAGGTTGACCAACCTATTTTAGAGCTCGAGACTGATAAGGCTGTGGTAGAAGTACCCTCGAGCGTAAGTGGCATTGTTGAAAGCATAAGTGTTAAAGCCAATGATGAAGTTAAAGTGGGTCAAACCATTTTGACTGTAGGGAGCAGTTCAACGTCTGCTCCCAAAGCAGAAAAACCTAAAGAAGAAGCTAAACCTGAAACCAAGACTGAGGTCGCCAGCACGTCAAGTCAAACCAGTTTTATTTTACCCGAGCTTGGCGAAGGAATTTCAGGCGGTACAGTCGTTACGATTCTGGTTGCCAAAGGCGATAAAGTTGAAGTTGATCAGCCCGTGATTGAGCTCGAGACCGATAAAGCTGTTCTAGAAGTACCCTCGAGCCTAAGTGGCATTGTTGAAAGCATTAATGTCAAAACGGGTGAAGAGGCCAAAGTGGGTCAAGCCATTTTAAATTTGAGCACCAGTGGCGCTGCTCCTGTAAAGGAGTCAAAGCCAGAAACTAAAGCTGAAGTAAAAACAGAGGCTCCTCCTGCAAACGTAGAGCAGCGCGCTGCTACCCAGTCTGAGAGTGTCAGTTCAGAAAGAAAACTGCTCCCTGCTGCCCCCTCGGTGCGCCGTTTGGCCCGTGAAATGGGCATTAATATCGCGCAAGTTTCAGGTTCAGGCATTTTAGGGCGTATTTCTGCTGATGATGTCAGACGCTTTTCCGATGGTTCGCCCGCGCCCCAAGCTTCACCATCAGTACCTTCCTTGCCTAAAGTTGAACTTTCTGACTTCAGCAAATGGGGTGAAACCCAGCGTGTACCCATGTCGGGTATCCGTAAGGCAACGGTTCGCTCAATGACGCAAGCCTGGGCAACGGTGCCAATGGTTACGCATTTTGACAAGGCAGATAGTACCGAGTTTGAAGATCTGCGCAAGCGTTATAAACCCAAAGCTGAAG
>JAHEBB010000525.1 GCA_024642575.1 Trueperaceae bacterium
GCTTATGCGACTTTTGGCGTTGTGTAATTCTCTGTTTTAGCGTCAATGAAATTTACAATCCACTGAGACAGCAAACTTCCAGAAGCCGTCCCTTGGGCAAGAGAAAACTCAGCTGCCTCTGCAACCTCAGCAGGAACCTGTTCACTAAGCACGTCAACTACTTTCTCAGCTATCTCAGCTGAAAATTCAGGATGGCCTTGGATTCCTAAAACACGGTCTTGGATAACAAACATTTCATTGGGGCAAAATGCGCTGCCCGCCAGACACTGGGCCACTTCTGGCAAACGAACAACCTGATCCTGATGTGCATAATAAAGAGCGGAAGCATGTGCGGCAGAGGTCATCCAGTGAGGGGTATCTGAAAGATGCAGTTCCCGTCTTCCTAAGCCCCAACCTCTACTTGACTTTTGCGTTTCGCCCCCGAGTACATGAGCTAAGAGTTGATGACCAAAACAAATGCCCACTAATTTTTGCTGCCCCGTTTGGTAAACCCTTTGAACAAACCTGCTAAGCTCTAAAATCCAAGCTTTATCTTCATAGGCCCCTGAGGTAGAACCTGAAATAAGATAAGCATCATAATGATTGGGCAAAGTTGGCAATTCGCCTTCGGTGACACGGTATTCGCTTAGGTTTACAGGTTCAAGGGCTTGAGCAAAAAAAGCTTGAAATAAGTCTAGTTGAGGTACGCCCACATCTTGCTCTTCTTGGGGCGTAATATTATTTAAAAGGGCAATTTTCATAGGCAAAATATAGCACGAACGGGGAAGCTCAGATTTGACATTTTGCTTAACTTTGAAACCTATATTCCTCAAAAAAGCAGCCTAATGCCCCTACTTATTTGATAAAGCGCCAGGCTGAGCAAGCAGAACACCGCAACTCCCAGCAAAAGTCGCTGCAAACGCAGATTGAATCGACCTGAACCACTAAACAAAAACAGCAAAAAGGCCAACGCCAGCATCATACTTGCATAAAAGCAAAACAAAAAAAGCACAGCTTGAGCAGGGTTTTGCCGCCAAGCGGCAATCAGCAGAGGCACTCCAATCGTCACCCAGTACAGCCAGGGGTTAGGATTTAAAAAATTGATGAGGGCAGCTTTCCAGATACCTGGATAGGCTCGAGCCTCTGACTGAAAAGCTAGGCCAGACCTGAGCATTTTGCTGTTTTCATAGGCCAAATACAGCAAAAAGAGACCACCAAACACTTGCAAGCCACCCAAAAAAGCTTGAGGCAAGCGCGAAAGTGCCAGAAAACTAAGCACAATGATAGGGCCATCACTAAGCAAAGGCGAAAAAATCAAAAGAACAGTACGCCGAAACCCAGATCTTAAGGCTTCGGCGAATAGAAAGGCTTGAAATGGCCCAGGCGAAAAGGCCGCAGATAAACCTAGGCTTAAAGCCTTTAAACTAAGGGTAATCACAAAATTTTGTAGGTTGGCTTAGCTTGGATGCTAAGCCTTATTCCTTAGATTGGTTTAGCTTAACTACCAAACACTGCCTTGCGCACAGTTAACTTTTCAATAAAATCATGTTTTAGCGTCACGCCGATACCTGCGCCTTCGGGTATGCGCTGCATACCGTCTTTGGCATCCAGGAATTCGGTTATGTCTTCATCCCAGTAGCGGCTGGCACTGGCTGTATCTCCAGGTAGCGAGAAACCTTCCAGCGAGCTTAGGTGCAGGTTATGTGCTCTCCCAATACCCAGCTCGATCATGCCCCCACACCAAACAGGCGCACCAAAGCTAAAGGCAACATCATGCACACGGCGAGACATCAGATGACCTCGTACACGGCCGAGCTTCAGGTTAATCACGCGACCTGAGTCAAGTGCCAGAGCTTTGCGGCAATCTTCGGGTGAGTGAATAGATTCATCTAAGCAAATGGGCGTTTTGAGCATGGTTTGCAATTTGGCATGGTCAATTAGGTCGTCGTAGGCGAGAGGCTGTTCAATATAGTCCAGACCCAAATCATCAAGCTCTTCAAAGACTCGAGTCTGAGTGAGGTTATAGGCACTATTGGCATCTACCGTTAGTGGCATATCAGGTAAAGCAGCTCTCACGGCCTGCAAAGGCTTGACATCCCAACCTGGTTTGATCTTAAATTTAAGGCGTTTATAGCCTTGCTGCGCATGTCTTTGGGCAATCTCTACGGTATCTTCTATTGATTTTTGAATACCCAACGATGCTCCCACCGGATGCTCTTGCCGGCTACCTCCTAAAAGTACCCAGAGGGGTAAATTAGCAGCTTTAGCCTGGGCATCCCAGAAGGCAGTCTCGAGCGTAGCCACCGCCATATTGTGACCGCGAATTTTGCCTAAATCATGCAATAGCTGCATAGGCGTCTTATAGTCTTTGCCCATCACAATCGGTAAAATATGATTTTGCAATGCATCCCAGACGGTGTTACACGTTTCATAGCTATAGCCAGGTACATTGTTTGAAGTGGCTTCAGCGTAGCCTTCTACACCCTCAGAACGTAAAATAAGGATGATTTTATTTAGCTCTTGCTCAACACCAAAACTAGTCTCAAAGCGAAACTTCAGGTTAACTTTCAACTCTCTTAGCTCTATCTGTTCAATTTTCATGCTGACACCTTTGTTAGAAAAAATCAAAACTTCTTAGGGCTTATTGTACAGGGCTACTATATCAAACTCGAGCCAATAAACGCGCGCTCGAGCCAAAACCACAATCTTTTAACCCTATTTCAAAAATGCAGTCTCGCAATTTATAGCCTTTCTAAACTTTGGTAATGAAAGATATATTGCGTCTTTTGCAAAGCCCTGACTTTGGACTACCGCCTTATTTGAAATGACGAAATGAGTAATCTAAAGGAAAAAAGCCTTAGCTTTTAGCAATCAACTTTGGATTATCTACCCCGTGAATTATGTTAACTCTTACTTACCCCAAACCGTAGACGTGCCCTCAGATTCCACTAATCAAAGCCGAGGGAGTTTAAAAATCAGCAGGGAAATCCATATCAAGCTGGCGACTTGGTTTTGACTTTGGAACATAGAGTTCTTCTGTCTCTTCAGGCTCAGGTTGCACCACGGGCGCAGGTGATTTCATATTGTACTGATACCAGGCTTTTTTTCTAGCCTGATTGAGCCTTGTGCTAGCTAGCTGTTTGCTGCGTTTAAGATGCTGTCCTATAGCTTCAATTTTGTAACGCTGCGCCCAGGGCTCCCAGGCAAAACTGGTTTTTAATTTATAAAGTTTGCTTTGGCGCTTACTCAAGTAGGCGTAGATTTCAAGAATGCCTTTATCACCCACAATGTTATTGGGTAAGACAGCCTCGAGCTCAACCGCAGAGTGAGGGCTAACAATTTCAGCCGCCTCAACCATAAAAGGCGATGACATGAGTTCTGACTGAACCGACATTTCAAGCAGTTGAATAGGGTAGTCGTTAAGATTACTAATTTTGATACGAAGGACTTGAGTCGGGCTACTTTCGGGTTGCTGAATGATACCTTTAGAAACCAAAAGCTCTGGCTCAGTAGAGGTTCTTGAGCCTCGAAAAAAGACTCGAGCCAGAACATAAAAAAGTAGAGCTATTAGCAAAATAATAAGCCAGGTACGACTGTCCCATAGCAAAGGATTCCAACCCAAACCTTTAATTGACTCCCAAATGAAGCTAAAAGTTTGACTTAACGCTTGAAGGGATTGATCAAGTAGTCTCGTCATAGTCTAAATATCATACCGCAGAAAGGCGTAAATTCCCTAAGGCTTTCTTATTGTGCAGAGT
>JAHEBB010000111.1 GCA_024642575.1 Trueperaceae bacterium
TATCGTATAGAGCCAGGTACAAAACCAAAGCTAAAAAAGTTTAACCCAAGTGATACCGGCGATTTCCCTAACAGTATTGAGGGAAAAATGGATGCAAATAAAATCCATGAAAAGCAAATAGAAAAATTAGCTGGTTTACAGAATTTACTATATGCAGACGGCTCAAAGTCACTGCTGGTAGTTTTGCAGGCATTGGATGCTGCGGGTAAAGATAGTACGATTAGAAAAGTATTTAGTGGTGTAAACCCTCAAGGTGTTCGGGTTACAAGTTTTAAGGCACCAACCCCAGAGGAGCTCGAGCATGACTTTTTGTGGCGAATCCATAAAGAAGTACCCAGAAAAGGCATGATAGGCGTATTTAATCGGTCTCATTATGAAGATGTCCTTGTCGTAAGAGTGAAAAACTACGCTCCAAAACCAGTTTGGTCAAAACGCTTTGAACATATCAATGACTTTGAACAAAACCTAGCAGAATCAGGAACAAAGATTGTAAAATTTTATTTGCATATTGACAAGGATGAACAAAAGGAACGCTTTCAGGAACGGTTGAATGACCCAGAAAAAAATTGGAAGTTTAACCCAGCTGATCTCGAAGATAGGCAATTGTGGCAGGACTATGAAAAGGCTTTTGAAGATGTCTTTACAAAATGCTCGACAGATAGCGCTCCCTGGTACATCATCCCAGCAAATAAAAAATGGTTTAGAAATGTACTCATAACGCAGATTTTAATAGAGACGCTCGAGTCAATGAAAATGAGCTATCCAGTTATAGACTATGATCCTTCAACGATACAAATACCTGATTAGGTTCCAGTAGTTAAAAATAATGTAAAGACTCGAGCCATGAAAACCAATTGCACTGTGCTAAACTAAAGTGATAAGGATTGAGCTGTGAGTAAAAAACCCGAAAAAACCCGTGATCTTTTACACAGCTTTGGACTTCGCTATAGTAAGCCGCGAAATATTATTTTAGATTATTTTCACGAAAAAGATCGCCATACAAGTGCTGAACATCTGTTTTATGATTTAAAAGACCGAGGGCATAATTTAAGCCTATCGACAGTTTATCTTAACCTCAGTGTATTAAAAAATGCAGGTCTTATAAGAGAGCTTAAGGGTGCTATGGGCGAGGCGATTTTTGATAGTAATCTAAGCCCGCACCATCATTTAGTATGTGAACAATGCGGAGAAGTCATGGACGTTCCTATCTTTACCGTGGCAGGGGAAAAGCCGACTTACTTACTAAAAGCACATGCTGAACAAGCAACGGGTTGGAAAGTCAAAGAACCCAGGCTCGAGCTTCGGGGTTTATGCCCTACTTGCCAAAATACCTAAGTTTTCAAGTAGAACTAGGCTATCGTTGAAAGATAAAAGCATTGTAAGCAAGTTTAAGTTACAAAACGCTTTAGGTTTTATTAGCTGAGAAGATAGTATCTGGAAATATTCCTGAGAAGGTGAATATGGATTCCAGCCTTCGCTGGAATGACCCAGGAATCATAAGTACGAAAGAACTTTTTCTAAGGCAAAACCTAGCATTTACAAAGGTTTAGGCCATAGGAAAAAAGTAAATAACCGCCATAATTACAAACAAAGAAAGAATAGTTGTAGCCACAACGGATCTGGCAACACCACTGTAATCCCCTTTAACTTCGACTGCCACAACGAACATAGTTACAGCCGCAGGCATAGCAGCACTAAGAATAAGTACGCTCGAGTCGAGGGGTTCTAATCTTAGAAAAAAGGCAACGCCAAAGGCTATCAAAGGCCCTAGAAACAATCTGATAAAGGTCGTACGAATGGCAGCCGCACCAAAATCCCAGACCCAACTTCGCCGCATCTGTATACCTAGAGAAATAAGCATGACAGGAATAGCTGCTCCACTTAGTAAAGTTATGCTTCTGGTTGCCATCTCAGGGAGGGGAAAGCGTAGAACATTAAACATAACACCAACCAAAGTTGCCCAAAAGGGAGGTAGGCGAATGGCATTCCAGAACCGTTTACCTAGACTTTCTCCACTACCAGAAAGGATGGTTGGGCCAACAGCGAACATGGCAATAATCGAAATGACAAATATGACTACAGCCCGCTCGAGCCCTGCCTGACCGTAAGCAAAAAGTGTTATGGGTAAACCCATATTACCTGTATTGCCAAAAAGGGCAGTCGCCATCACCCCTCGTTTTTGGCTAGGCGAGAGCCCTGCTGAGCCAAACCAGGATACGAGCCCTAAAAGGAGCAAATAGACCATATAGCCAAGCGCCAAAAGTAGCGCCGCAGAAAGGCTAAGACTCGTTCCGACAAGGGCATTAAACATGAGTGCAGGGATAAAAATCTGGACAGAAAGTTTGCTTAGGGTTTCAATCGAGAGATTGGGAAAAAGTTTGTCGGCAAATGCACCTAGAGCGACAAGGAAAAAGGTTGGAAGGGTGGCATTCACTGCCGTAAGAAAAGCGTCCACCTGTAAAGACTAACGTGTAAATAATAGAGGTATTTGCATTGTTTATTACCTTAAAGAATATTTGGATTTATTCCGAGGGTAAAAATGTTAAAAATAAGAAGAAGCTCGAGCCTAGGCTCGAGCTTCTTCTTATTAGACGAATCTAACTTATTCGGTTGGGGGAAGAATAACGGCGTCAATGACATGCACAACACCATTTCCCGCTTCAATATCAGTAGCGGTAACGGTTGCCGTACCATTAATCATGACCATGCCATCAACTACCGTAACCGAGATGGGAGCGCCATTAACCGTTTCGACTTCAGCTGTACCGCCGCCTGCTTCTACCGCAGCTAGTACATCAGCCGCCATGAGTTTGCCAGCAACGACATGATAGGTCAAAATACCAGCAAGATCTGGGCTAGCAAGAAGCTCTTCTTTGCTTAAGCCTAAAGCTTCAAGAGCAGCAACAAAAGCTTCATTGGTTGGGGCAAAAACAGTAAAAGGACCTTCGCCTGACAAGGTTTCTGCTAAATCAGCAGCAACAACAGCTTCTACCAAAACAGAAAAATCTTCATTGCTCATAGCAACATCTACGACGGTTGCGGGCATATCTTGGGCAAGTGCAGCACCCATAAAAAGACCCAATGACAGAACCAAACTAGCTAACAGCTTTTTCATACTTCCTCCTTGAAGTTGTGCAGGGTTTTTTTGCACACGGCGTTTTCACGCTTCTAGGTGAGTATAGGTGGCTCAAACTAAGAAGAAATTTATCAGGCACACAGTTAGTATGAGTTAGCAAAACGGTATCTTAAGCTAGCTTAAGAGGGTTTGTGACAAGTGCTACACTAGGTATAAGGATGACGAACACGGTTAACTTACGGATGCTTTATACAGCAGAAGAATTAGTGGCTTGCGAAGATTTACAAAGAGCAGTTTGGGGAACAGATGAACTAGGTGTTACCCCAGTTCACTTTTTTGTGGCTTCAGCTCATTCTGGTGGTTTTGTATTGGGTGCATTTGAGGGTGAGCAAATGATTGCCTTTTTAAACGGCTTTCCCTCTTATTTACCTGAAACGCGTGAGGGTATAGGTCTTCACTCTGACATGATGGGGGTTTTGCCTGTTTACAGGGCAAGAGGGCTTGGTCGAAGGCTTAAATGGTTTCAGCGAGACTGGTGTTTAGCAAGAGATATGCGCTGGATAACCTGGACGTTTGACCCCTTGCAGGCAAAAAACGCTCGACTCAACCTCGAGCACTTAGGTGTAATCGTAGATGAATACCGTATCAATGAATACGGGGTGCTGGGGGGAGGCCTTAACGGCGATTTACCTACGGATAGACTTTTGGCATACTGGGACTTAGAATCTGATCGCGTTAAAACGTGCAAAGCAGGAAAAAAGCTCGAGCCTCTAGATTTTTCAAATATAGCCAAGGTGCTAGACAATGTTTCAGGTAAACCAACCAGACCAAACTTGTCTCTTCAAGACCCGCTTTTAAGACTTAGTATTCCTGAAAACCTGAATGACCTCCTCAAACATGATTTTGACTTGGCTTTGGCCTGGCGTTTAGCTGTTCGGGAAACTTTAAATTATTATTTAAACCAGGGCTATCAAATTAAACGATTTATTGAAAATTCTTATGTTATTGAAAATAACAACTTATAAAAAGAGGATTTATAAAGCATAATTTTAATAAATATAAAATAATACTTGACAAAAGCCAGTTTCTCCTTTATCTTTTAAGACATAAGGAGAAACTGATGATGTACTTAGATCCTATTTACAACGATATTAAAGACAAACAAAAGCGCTTTGAATCTGAGGCGACGGTACAGCGAGAACTGCCTAAAACCAGTTTGAGCACAAAACTTGCTCGGTTTATGCGCAAGCTGGCAGATTGGCTCGAGCCTCAGACTGTTTATAGTCAGGTAATTATAGAAAGGACTTACTAATGTCAGAACCCAGCTTGACCCCTAAAGAACGCGTCATAGCTATGCTCGAAGAGGGCAAAATTAGCCGCGAAGAAGCCGACCAATTGCTAGAAGCGCTAGGCGATGTTAGTGAGGTTGAAACCACCCTCAAGGCTGTTGATGAAGAGGTAAGAGAAACAGCCGCAAGGGCCGAAGCAAAGCCTGTTGCAGAAATAAGACAGCCCGAAAACCTAAGCTCTAGGGAAGCTGACGTAGTCACGCAACCAAGTTCTAAAGCTGATCAGACAGGACTGAACTGGGTCATTATCGAAATGCTTGCAGGGGACCTTGACATAAAAGTTGATGCCTCACTGACAGAACCAAAAATTACTAACGGTAAGGCAAGCTTTGAGAAAAAAGGTAATCGCTACTTCATTCAGCGTAGCAAGGCTAAAGTAAACAATTCAGGTGACCCCCTAAAAGATTTTGGCAATATGGTTGCAGGGTTTATTAGTGGCTTACACGGTGACCTAGAAATTAGTATTCCCAAGGGATTTGGGGTAGAAGTCAATAGCAAGGCCGGCGATGTAGATGTAGAAGGCGCTGCTTTTCTAAAAGCCAATTTACTTGCAGGTGACCTAGATGCACAAAATATTAGGGGAGTAGATTTGCATATGGCAGCGGGGGATGTAGATTTAAGTTTGGACCTATCAGAGGGAAGTCACACTGTTAAGCTGGCGGCTGGAGATATAGACGTAAAAATACTCCCAGGCTCGAGCGTCACGGTAGAAGGCTCGGTTAGTATGGGTGATTTTAAACTGAGAGCGCCAGAAAGCATCGAACCAAGCCTTGAAATTAATAGAACTATGATGGGCGGCGATTTTAAAGCAATATTGGGTGGGGGAGATGCACACCTAAATATTGATTTAAGTACCGGTGATATCGAGGTAAAAATAGCCTATGACTGAAGACCGTAGAATCTTAGAGATGCTTTCTTCAGGGCAAATAACTGTTGATGAAGCTACCGAACTTTTGGACGCCGTTAAGCAATCAGCACCTTTGCCACTTAACCCGCCTTCACCTCCAAAAGTCAAAGGTATTGCCAAAATGATTAGGGTTCAGGTTGATGCGCAAGAAGATGATGGTTCGCAGCGCGCCAAGGTCGATGTCAATATACCCTTGGGACTGGCTAGATTTATTGCTAAGTTTTTGCCCAGAGATGTTAAAGATAGTATTGAAAAGCAAGGCATAGATCTAACGCAGCTTTTTGAAGGGGTTAATGGTGGAGATTTTCCTGAGGGAGAAATTATAAATATTGATAGCAGTGAAGATAATGATAGTAACCGCACCAAGATCATTATTGAAGTGCTGTAATACCTAAAGTGCCGTTTTAATATTTAAAATCGCTCGTGTTCAAAACGCAGTGAGAACACTCGAGCGTAGCCCTCAAGGCACTCCAAGACATGATTCAAACAAGTATAAATAAGGATTTGAGGTAAGTATGCAAAAACATCCTATGCCAACCAAGTGCCCGGTTACGGGTGAGGCTTTAGAAGTCACCAGGCTCGAGTGTCCTTCAAGTGGCATTGTCATTGAAGGACGATTTCAACCCAACGAATTTGCCCTGCTCGAAGGCGAGCACCTAGAGTATTTGCGCCTTTTTATAAAGGTCAGAGGCAATCTGAAAGAAGTTGAGCGCATTTTAGGCTTAAGTTATCCAACCGTTAGGCTACGCTTTGAAAATATGCTCAAATCGCTTGGTTACGAGTACGAAGAAGTCGTTGAAACCAAAACAGATAGAGCAGAGATTTTGGCACAGCTAGAAAAAGGCGAAATTAGCGTAGATGACGCAACCAAACGCTTGCAAGCATTAAAGCGCCGCTAAATAGCAATACTTTGACCATTATTAAACTGGAACCATTCGGAGTAGAAACCTTCGGATGGTTCTTTTGCGTTTTATCCTTCTCACCCATGCCTCAGTGAAGCAAGGTTGAATGCGGTTGTTTTAGTCCAAATCGTACACAAGGTTTTAACAGCGAGCCTTTGTAAAACATCAACCCAATTGGATGAAACCTGCATTAAGTTAGTCTGTGTACTTCTCATAAAAATGAGATAGTTTTCACACAGAAGTATTCATCTTTCTCCTAAATAGGCAAGTTAAACTCTCTGAGTCGATAGAGCCAAAGCTTTGGCTCTCAGATGCCGTGAATCTTGTAACGTGCGTTTTGTTACATAGGCTAAGCGTAGAGGGCCATGTCATAAAGATGTAATAGCCAGCTGCCTAAACTAGGTTACAAAGCGCCTCTGGGCGCAAAGTTGCAAGAGGAGCAAGTAGCGCAACCGACTGAGTTGTCCTAAGGACTTTGATGAAACGACTGTTTTGGCTCATATTAATTTTTTTTGTGGCCTGCCAAAAAATTGAACCGCCTGTGCAGCCGGGAGTACCCGAAACACCGCCACAGGTTGATCTTAGTCCAAGTACTACCAATTCAAATTGGTCTGACCCTGCAACTTGGCCAGGGGGTAAGCTTCCGCTAACGGGAGCAGACGTTACTATTCCTGAAGGTAAAAGCGTTTTACTCGATATGCCCAAGCTCGAGCTTGGCAACTTAACCATTAACGGCACCCTGGTTTTTGCCAATCAAACTATTGATTTAAGTGTTTCTCGCATTATTGTTAAAGGTCGGCTCGAGCTTGGCGTTCCAAGCAAGCCTTTTAGCGCAAAAGCCAAAATTACCCTGACGGGTTCAAAAGATGAAAGAACCATTACTGTGGTTTCAGGGGGCAGCTTGATTATGCATGCTGTGTCTCCTAAACCCTGGGTCAAACTCGCAGCAAATGTTTTCCAAGGAGAAAACCAAGTCAGCTTAAGTGAAGCGCCCGATTGGAAAACGGGTAGTGAAATAGTTGTGGCTTCAACAGATTTTGATTTTGAGCAAACGGAGCAGTTTAGTATTAAAAGCATCCAGGGAACTAAGCTCGAGCTTGATCAAAATTTTGCTTACAAGCACTGGGGAAAACTCCAAAGCTATAACGGTGAAACCTTAGATGAACGTGCCGAAGTTGCCAATTTAAGCAGAGCTATTGTAATTCAAGGGGATGATCATTCGGTTCAAGACGGCATCGGTGGTCATGTCATGGTAACAGCTGGAGGGCAAGCCTTAGTTGATGGCGTTGAGTTTTATCATATGGGTCAGCGCGGAGAACTTGGGCGCTATCCCATTCACTGGCATCTCTTAGGCGATTTGTCCAGAGGTCAATATGTTAAAAACTCGAGCATTCACGATAGTTTTAATCGCTGCCTGACCATTCACGGTAGCAATGGTGTGCAAGTAATCAGCAATGTTGCTTATAAAACCGAGGGTCACTGCTTTTTCTTAGAAGACGGCGCTGAAGAAGACAACATCTTTAAAAACAACCTAGTGATGGAAACCCATAGCGCCCAAACACCGCTACTCCCAACTGATAATAAGTTCCCTGGTCCTGCCAGTTACTGGATTACCAACCCCGACAATCTGTTTGAAAACAATATAGCTGCGGGTTCAGCGGGCTCAGGTTTCTGGTTCGCTTTGCCTGAAAACCCCACAGGGCCTTCTTTAAGTAAGGATATTTGGCCGCGTTTTACACCCTTGGCAGGGTTTAAAAATAATGTTTCCCATAGTAATCATGTAGACGGTTTACACGTAGATTCTGGACCAACCGCTGATCTTAAAGGCGTAGAACCTGCTTACTATGACCCCCGAGTTAACCCCAGTGCCGTCGTCGATAAAGATGGCTATACGCAAAATTCATCAAAAGAACTCAGTGCTAACTTTGAATCGATACTAGCCTATAAAAATAGGCGCAATGGTGTCTGGCTTAGAGGTAAAAACCACAGCCTCAAGGGGGCAATATTGGCAGATAATGCCGTAGGCGTTACGCTAGCTTCGCAAGATAGCCAGGCTGAAAACAGTCTTTTTATTGGTGAAAGTCAAAATCTTGGTACGCCGGAACTCTGGATGATAAGCGAGGGTGACGTTGGTTTAGACGGTCGCAGCCTACCGCGTTTTTGGGATCCTGGTTTTACCATTCGAGGGTTTGAATTTTATGATGGCAATGTGGCTGTCAAAAACAGTCGTTTTGAAGCCTTTAGTCCCAATGAGCAGCGGCAAGCTGCAGCGCTGAGCTATCTAGACTTTACCCATTTTCCGACAAGTCCACGTAACTCGGCTTCAGGCTTGAGCTTTGCCAAAGGTACAAATCCGCTTTATCTGGCAAAGCGCGCCGTGCCTGAAAATATGAATGAAGGCGAAGATGGTTACCGTAGCGCAGTCTTTATTGATGAAGATGGCAGTGTAAGTGGGCAAAAAGGGGCAGCGATCACGGTTGATAATCCTTTTTTACTTGATGGGGATTGCACCTTTAAAGCAAATTGGAATGCGCATATTTGCTTGGCAAATTATGCCAGTCTGCATTTTATGAATGAAACAAAAAATAAAGATTTGGCACCTTTAAGTTTGATACGGGATGATGGTTTAAGCCACGAGATGTTAGGTGACGCCAGTGACCGCTCGAGGTTTATCAGCAACGTAAGACTGGGTCATAGTTACCGCTATGATTTGTTAGAGACCCCACCCCATATAAGGCTGGCATTAAGAGACATAAGCCCTGGTCAAAGCCTCGAGCTAAGTTTTGTGTTTCCCTTTGACAGTCTTTATATTTACCGCGATTACTGGATTGACAGTCGAAACTTGTTACAAAAAAGCTCGAGCCTAAGCGAGCTACAAAACAGTAGCGGTAATGCCTACTATTTAGAAGCAGGTATTTTACACTTAAAACTCGCTTCGCAAAAAAACAATGATTGGGCTGTCTTAGATGTTTGCCAGAAGGTCGGCTGTCAGTAGGTCTTAAGTTTAGCTATCGGAACAAAGGATGGTCAATGACTTTTTCAGAGTTCAGATACTTGCGAAAAACCTCAGAAAGACCCGGAACACTCTGAACTCTAAGATCGCTGTCGTGAGCTGGATTAGTATCGTTTTGCCAGGTCTCATTCCACCAGGCAAACCCCCGTAGGGAAGGCCAGCGATTGGCTAAAAGATTACTGAGGGCTTCATCTGCCCAGTCAGATGCACGCAGTCTAGGGTGCAGGCTCGAGCCAAACTCAACCACAAAAACAGACTTTTTGGGTGCAAGCTCCGAGATTCTAGGGATCACTTCATCCATAGCCTCAGTAAAACTGCCCCATTCTTTATCTTGGGGGCTTTGTACACCGTAAGCTGAGATGCCTATAAAATCAATATAGTTATCGCCAGGGTAGTAAGCCTCGAGCGTATTCCATTGGGTTTGGGGGTCGTCATAGGCATCAACATGAAAACCCCAAAGAATATTGTTAGCGCCTGCCTGACGCATCACCTCAATAATGTGCTGATAGGCTTCCTTAAATAAGTCTGCGCCGCCTTGCTTGCCGTTCCATTTGGCATTCCAGGGAAACCAGGAACCATTGACCTCAGTGCCGTACTCAACCATAAGAGGTGTTTTAAAAGCGGCAGCAGCTTTTCCCCAGGCACGTAAATCGCTGTCAAACTCGCCTTGTTTTATGGCCTCGAGCGTAAAAATCGGCTCGGCTCTATCGGTTTCTATCGAAGAACGCAGCATCAGGCGTATATAAGGCACTGAGTCCTCATCTCTAATCCACTGAGCGGTTGCTAAAGGGAAGTCCCTAGAAGCGTACCAGTTATTGGAAAAATAGACCCAGGCAACCTTGCGACCCGCTGCCCTTGTATAGGCAGCTAAGTCTTCAGGTAAGATGTCATCTTCTTCACCTGTGCGGCCTCCCGGGTAAACGCCATGATAGAAAAAGCCGACATCGGGCATAAGAAAAGTATCCTTTGCTGAAAATAGGTTTCCCTGACTAGCCCAAACCAGGGCCAGGATAATCAGACAACTTAGGCCAATAAGAACATTACGCATAAAGACGAAAAGGGGTCTCATAGGGAGTGAAAACGAGAATTGTCAACATATTCCAAAAGGCGTAAATAGGGGGCATCGCTCATAGACCTAAGCAGTTTCAAGATTCTCCAATGGGGTTAAGCTTTACGCTTCTAGTTTAGTCAGAAGCGCGATTACGCTGCTGGTTTTTTTTCTCAAAATCACTGACCTGATTATGGGGTTAAAAGCCCTCAAAGCAAAAAGTGACCTTGTTTTAGAGGTCACTTTTAACATTAGACTTTTTAATAAATTAGCTTACGAGTTCTTTAACTGCACCCTTACGAATCAAATACTCGCCAATTTGCACGGCATTAAGCGCGGCACCTTTACGGATTTGATCACCTGAAACAAAGAGAGCTATTGCGCCAGGTTTGCTGATATCACCCCTGATGCGGCCGACAAAGCAGTCATCTTGACCGCTCGAGCGTAGGGGCATAGGGAAAGTATTGCCATCACGGTCATCTATAATCTGTAGACCTTCAGCTTTAGCCAAAACTTCTCTGGCCTCTTCGGCATTTACGGGGCGTTTAAATTCAGCATGAATTGCTTCGGAGTGTGCTCTAAAGACAGGTACACGAATACAGGTTGCACTAATCATCAGCGAGTCATCGTCTAAAATTTTTCTGGATTCATTTAAAAGTTTGCGCTCTTCGACATTGTAACCATCTTCGCCAATATCACTATCATGGCTAAACAGGTTAAAAGCAATCTGATGCTGAAATTTTTCTACTTTGACATCTTCGCCGGCTAAAACGGCTCTGGCTTGATTTTCAAGTTCATTGATGCCCGCAGCCCCTGCACCAGAAACAGCTTGATAAGTGGCAACGGTGGCTCTGGTTAAACCAAAAGCTCTATGCAAAGGGGCTAAAGCCATTAGTGCAATAATCGTTGAGCAGTTCGGATTGGCAATAATGCCGTTATGTTTTAAGGCCGCGTCACCATTGACTTCTGGAATCACCAGGGGGCAGCGCTCATCCATACGCCAGGCGCTGGTGTTATCTATAACGACCGCACCATGGGATGCCCATTTCCAGGCATCGGCTTTAGAGATGGAACCACCCGCGCTAGAAAAAACGATATCGCTTTCTAAGTTTCCATCTTTAGGTAGGGCTTTAACCGTGAGTTCTTGCCCCCTGTATGCAATGCGTTTACCCGCAGAGCGCTCAGAGGCAAAAAGCGTGAGCGTCGTCGTTGGGAACTCTCTTTCACTAAGAAGCTCTAAAAACTCCTGCCCAACTGCGCCGGTGGCGCCTACGATTGCTACACGCATATGAAACTCCTTTACCGCGTTGCCTTTGGCTAACGCGAGTTATGAGTTTAGCACGTGCTTAGCCACAAGGTCATTAGCTAAGTTCACTTTGGATGAAGCAGGTATTATCTGATTAGAAGTAGCAGTTATCAGCCGGTAAAGCAATCTTGAGTTGCTAGTATCATCGGGTAAGAGGTAGCAGGTATCATCTGGTAAGAGGTAGAAAGTATTCTGTGTTGCAACATAGAATACTGGCGAATACTAAGGTTCTTGAAATAGTTTTTGGGTTTCTACTAAGATCTAATCTCTTTGAGGCTCGAGGTATAAAATGAACATAAGATTAAGAAATAAATTGCAGTCTTGGGGCTAAGTTTTCATAAAAGCTCTTTAAACTAAGTCTAAGATCTTTAGAACTTAAAGACCGATATTACCCCTCCCCTCCTCAAAAAAGGCCCCTCCCTCCTCAGGGGGCTTTTTTTATGGCATGAATAAAAGAGGCTCGAGCGCGCTCGAGCCTCTTTCTTTTAGCTGCTTAAACTTTAAGAAACCAGACTTACGTCTAAGGTAATTTCATTGACACTCGCAAGCGCTTTAGAAACAGGGCAGCCTTCTTTGGCCTTTTGCGCCAAATCTTTTAATTCTGCTTCACTAACCCCTGCAACTTTTACTTTTGTAACAAGCTCAATTTTGGTTATGGTTGGACCGTCACCAATCGTAACGGTTGCCGTTGTTTCGACTTTTTCAGGTGGAGTTTCATTATTACTAAGTAAGGCAGATAGGAACATAGAGTAGCAACCTGCATGGGCTGCTCCAATAAGCTCCTCGGGGTTGGTGCCTTCCCCATTTTCAAAACGAGAGGCTCGGGTAAAGGGACCTGTGTAGTTACCTTTCGGTAAGGTCATAGTGCCTTTGCCCTCTTTTAGACTGCCTTGCCAGACAGCATGTGATTTGGTTGTTGCCATAGTTTGCTCCTTTCTGAGATAGCTTAACTTAAGTTAAACCCTAAAACGATAAGCTGGCTTTAATTTACTCTAATGAGAGTAAAAAAACCATAATAAAAAGCTCGAGCTATTTGGCTCGAGCTTTTTATTATGGTTTTTTGTTTAAGCAGGGCTTGGAGCGGTACTGCCATCAAAGGTGTCATGAACTTTAGACCATTTTCCTCTAGGAGCGCCAATTCTCGGTAAAATCCAGTAGTCTAAACCCCAGTAGCCAGCGACACGCCAGGCCAAAACAACCCAGGTAGCCAGAACAAACATGACAGGGTTAGTGGAAACTGTGCCAGCGAAGAGGAAGGCTGCACTCATCATGCCACCGAAGAAGGCTGACATCCCTGTTAAGAACCCAAGGATAAGTGCTATGCCCACTGAGACTTCACCAAAGGCAACAAGGTGACTCATAACAGGAGCGTTGGGCAGAAAAATGTTTTCAATTAACCAGGCGTACCAGCCTTGTACACTGGGGTGGTCACCTGTTGTGAGGGTTAAGGCTCTTTCTAAAAAACCTTTGACTGTGCCACCAGCGTTGGGGCCGACCCAGGCGGCATCGGTGATTTTATGTAGTCCAGCACTAAGCCAGAGATAGCCTAAATAAATACGAACGATGGTCCAGAAGGGAACAGAGGCGCGACTTGCAAAGACCCATTTGCTTAGTTTGGGTTCGGGATAAGTGGCTACAGGGTTTTTCATATGTTTCTCCTTCCAGCAGCTTTTGGCTTGCTTTGATTACACAGAAAGTTTATCTGCCCTAAGGTTTGGGAGCATCCCGCAGACTCCTACCCCTGATGTAAGAAAAACTCTTACTTATTGTCAATACTTATATCATTGCTTTTTGATCGGGTCATTTGTCTGTATTTTGAGATTAAACGTAACCTCTTTTAGCGTCAGAGACTGAAAGGGGTTACGTTTAAGTTTTTTAGAGAAGATTAGGCAGCAGAATAAAATTTGGCTTGCTTTGTAGCTTTTTCTCTAAGAAGGTCAGATGCTTTAAAGCGGAGGCCGTGTTTTTGCTCGAGCGACTCGAGCCTTGCTAAAACCTTGTCGCTTCCCTGGTTGTCCAGGTAGAAAAACGGCCCACCTAAAAAGGGCGGAAAACCAATCCCAAAAACTGCGCCAACATCGCCATCTCTTGGGTTTTCAATGACGGCTTCTTGCAGCGTAAAAACAGCCTCATTTACCATCGCCAAAAACATCCGTTCTTGAATCTCAGTCTTGGCAATGGTTTTGCGCTCAGCGCCACTAAAATAGGCATAAATGTCTTTGTTGACTTCTTTGGTTTTGCCATTTTCATAAGTGTAAAAGCCTTTACCCGATTTTCGACCTTTTAAACTAGCGTCATCGACGTTTAGCTGTACTAGTTCTATGTCACGCTCGGCAAATAAGGGTGCCATAACCCCTGTGACGTGCGCACCGACATCCATACCCACTTCATCAATAAGTTTTAAAGGTCCTACAGGAAAACCAAAATCAGTCATGGCCTTATCAATGGCATCAACACTTGCGCCTTCTTTAAGTAAAATCAGGGCTTCATTCATATAGGGTGCCAAAATGCGGTTGGCG
>JAHEBB010000526.1 GCA_024642575.1 Trueperaceae bacterium
GAGGCATTTGCATAGCATCATCCTAACGTAAAAAAGGGTGGACAGATGACCTGCCACCCTAACAATTTTAAACCTATATTAATTATTCAGGACGTAAAGCTAAAACGTCGCTCGAGCTTAAACCTTTATCCCGCTCAGCAGCAACTTCTTCAGGTAAAATAGGCGTAAAATCAGTTACCAGAGCATCGTTACCCCAGGTGTTTAATTCGTGATTAAGTGTCGCAGCAATTTGCTCATCACTAAGTACAGCTGCCCAAGGGGTCATAACACTATTAAACTTGGTATCCTTAACGGTAATTTCACCCATAAGACCGTAAAGCACCACGTTAATGATGTATTTTCTACCACCCTCAGCATTATAGAGATCAGGAATATGACCAGCTAAAGGGGGAAAAGCACCAGGAATACCTTGCCCATTTGCCTGGTGGCAAGCCATACAATTAGCAGTAAAGGTTTTATCGCCCAGTTCTTGCCAGTCAAAACTAGCAGCTTGAGCTACAGGCTCTTCCGTTGTAGCTTCTGTCGTTTCGCTACTTGCGGCAACTTCGGCTTCCGCTGGTTGAGTTTCCGTGGTTGTCGCAGTTTCTACACTTGCTTCAGCTGTTGCAGGTGTTTCTGTAGCTTGGGTTGTCGGCGCTTCCGTGACAGCTTCCGTGGCTTGAGGGGCAGTTTCAGCCATAGCTAGCCCAGGTAAACGCAAGCTAAATTCGGCAACAGGCGCGGCAGGCAAAGCAAGTTTTAAAACTTTTTGGTTTTTAGGTGCAGGCACGTGGCTAGCTTCTGCCAACGTTTTAACGGGTTCCGTTATCACTTCATGCATAGCTTCACCATGACCCGCTTGTGCTTCACCTTCTATGGCCTGAGTGTCCGTCTGTTGAGCACGAAAACTGTTTACACTTCGTACTGTAAACAAAAACGACAGTGCCACAAAAGTGCCCATAGCAATAACGATACCGCTCGAGAAGAATCCCGTATAAATCGGATCATCATCACGCAAGTGCATATAAATCGCAACGACCATAGCAAACTTAACAATGGAGAGCGTAACCAGCGTAAAAATCGTCCAGAAAGGATTCAACCAGGAAATTGCGTCCTGAAACTCAACAATCGCAAATTCCAAATAGGTAATAGCACCCAAAATCAAAGCAATAATTAGGTAATAAGCAATAGCGCCTTTTTTATGTTCAGCCATTTAACAAACTCCAATTACACAAACTCTATGAGATAGACAACGGTGAAAATGACAATCCAGACAATATCTACAAAGTGCCAGTAAAGGGCTGCAACATCAAAGTAGGCCTCATCTTTAGCGGTCATGGGTCTAAAATAGGTGCTGACCAAAATACCCAAGAGCCAAAAAACACCCACTGTTACGTGCACTCCGTGCGTACCTGTCAAGACAAAAAAAGTCGTGCCAAAGAGGTTTTGTTGCAAGGTTAAACCAGCATGAACAAAGTGCGTAAACTCAAATACCTGAAAACCTAAGAAAATTGAACCGAAGATACACACACCTAAGGTGGCAAGTCTAAAACGACCAATTTTATTGGTTCGCAAATAGTAAAGTGCAATTACCATGAGCACACTTGACATAAGCAGAACGAAAGAACTTACCGTTGTTAGAGGAATATCAAATACATCTTGTGGATAAGGGCCTTGTAAACTACGCCCTCTATAAACCAAATAGGTGCCAATTAAAGAACCAAAAAACATGCAATCTGATGCTAAAAATATCCACATCAGCATTTTTGGATCAGGCAAACGCGTACTACGGTAGCCCGCAGGGGTTAAAACACCACCACTAGCTAAAGTATTGGTATTGGATGGAGCAGCCATTAATGACTTCCTTCTGGGTGAACATGTTTTCCGCCAATGCCTTCAAAAGCCCAAGCAAAGGTACTCATGACAATCATTAAAAGGCAAATAACACCTAGAGTCCAGTTGTGATAGATAACAGCGTAACCACCGATAAACATCATCGAAGCGCTGATAAACGGCCACCAAGACTGACCAGGAACATGAATACCATGATCATCAATTTCAACGGCCAATTGTTGTAATTCATTACGCTCGGCTTCATCGGAATGTTCAAATTCAGGATGCTTAGCTAACCAGAAGGCATCTACACCCGTAACAAAAGGCGTCGCGTCAAAGTCATGGACAGGGGGGGGTGAGGTAACGCTCCACTCGAGCGTCCTGGCATCCCAAGGATCGTTTCCTGCTACTTTGCCATTTTTAAGTGAGTAAAAGAAATCAAAGGCGAAAAGCAAAGCACCGATAATAGCGACAAAGACACCCAAGGTTGAAATCAGATTCCAGATCTCAAAACCATAGCCTGCAAAATAGGTTTGGGTACGACGAGGCATGCCCAAAAGACCTACAAAGTGTTGAGGTAAAAAGATGATGTGTAAGCCACCTGCAACAAGTACAAAAATTACTTTGCCCAAACGTTCGCTAAGCATCCTCCCGGTTACTTTAGGAAACCAATAATAGGTTGCTCCAAAGAACGCCAAAAGAGCACCGCCACCCATAACATAGTGGAAGTGAGCCACCACAAAATAGCTGTCAGTTGCCTGCGCCGTAAAGGGCGGCAAAGCCAGCATAATGCCGGTTACCCCACCCATAGTAAAGGTAATTAAGAAAGCAATGGCAAAGAGCATAGGCGTGGTAAACCGAATGCGCCCACCGACCATCGTCGCTAACCAGTTAAAGATTTTTGCACCTGTTGGAATACCGATAATCACCGTAGTTAGCGAAAAAGCTGTATTAGCAATTGCGCCAAGACCAGTGGCAAACATATGGTGCGCCCAAACAGCAAAACCCATGAAACCGATAAAAATACCGGATAAAACCATAACTGGATAACCAAAAAGGGGCTTACTTGAAAAAGTCGGGATGATTTCAGAAACAGCACCAAAGGCTGGCAGAATAATAATGTAAACTTCTGGGTGACCGAAAATCCAGAAAAGATGCTGCCACAAAATAGGCAAACCGCCAAAGGCAGGGTCATAAAAGTGAGTGCCAAAGCTGCGATCCATAATGACTTGAAATAGCGCGATAGTAAGAGGGGGGAAAGCAAAGACAATCAGGAACATGGTGACCATAATCATCCATACGAACATGGGCAAACGCATAAAGGTCATACCGGGGGCGCGCATGTTTACGATGGTCACAATAATATTCATAGCAGTTACCAGGGTACCGATACCCCCTATAAAGAGGGCCACCATATAAAAATCGGTGCCGTGACCTGGGTTATTACTAAGAGAGGTTAAGGGGCTATAAGCAAACCAACCTACATCAGGAGCGCCACCTAAAAGCCAACTCGATAAAAACAGCAAACCGCCAAATAAATATACCCAGTATCCAAAAGCATTAAGCCTTGGAAAAGCTAAGTCTCTAGCACCAATCTGCAAGGGCACAAGGTAATTGGCAAAGCCTATCCCCATAGGCATAATGGCAAGAAAAACCATCGTGACCCCATGGGCCGTAAACATTTGGTTATAAAGGTCAGGGTTAAGCAGTTTCATATTGGGTGCAATCAACTGCATACGAATCAAACTTGATTCAATAGTACCTACCGCCAAAAAGAAAAACCCAGAGACAATATAAAGAATGCCTAAGCGCTTATGGTCAATGGTAGTAAACCAACTGAGTAAGCCTGAGCCGTTCGGGCGGCTGAGTAGTCCAGGCAGGCTCGAGCCCGCAGCCGCAGGACGACGAC
>JAHEBB010000527.1 GCA_024642575.1 Trueperaceae bacterium
CTGGGAAGCGCGGCGTTTGATGCCGTGGACTTCGTAGCCTTTGTCTAATAAGAATTCGGCCAGGTACGACCCGTCTTGGCCGGTGATGCCGGTGATGAGTGCTTTCATTAGTGCTCCTCCTAATTCTTTACTTTCGATCCATTTGAAAGTAATTGATAACATTTCCTAAAGCCCAAATTGTATTCATTTATTGCTTCGAATTTTCTTAAGACTCTATTACATGCATTAAAATTTTGCGATATGTAATATATATATGCTTTACAAATAAGCGTATAAGGTCTGGAGATTTTTTTTGTATTGATAAATAGTTTAAAATATTTTCTCATACCAAATTTTTTGCCATGCCTTTTCGCTAAAATTTTAAAAAATTCTGAATTAAAAGGATTATCTAAGTCACTTACGTTTTCAATTATTTCCTCAAGTAATCGCTCAGCCTTCTTTGGCAACTTATGGGCTAAATAATTAGCTACTCTTTTGACCCTATAAAGCTGATTGTCTGGATCTAGCCTTTGGGCTTTTTTTAAGGCCTTGTCAATCTTATCACTTGTTAGAAAGGTCTCCCCATAAAGGGTATAGCTAAACCAAGCAAAAGCTAGTTGAAAATTATCATATGCTGGTAATTTTCTTAAATCAGACTGGATAATAGAGGTAATTTCTTCTGAGGATAACGCTTGTATAGACTGTTGGACAGTTTGACCAGAGATCACGGCAGCCAGTTCAGCAAAACCGCTCGAGCCTGCAAAAATCTGAGTACACCGAGACATGAGCAGGATATCAAAAAAGGCTTGCTCAAGGTTTGAATAGGTTTCCTTTAAAAAATCAGAAGATAATCTGATGTTGGGTAGGTTTTTAAATACGTTTTTTACGGCTTCATCTTGTACAAAAACAATAGGCTCATAACCCTGTGAAACCAAAGTGTTCAAAAGATACTTTGCAATAGGAAGGGGTAGCACCTTATCTTGAAAGTGTTGAAAAAACCTATAAGGGCCATAGACTATGTCTCCGCCTCTTATATGAATAGCTACAGTTTTATTGCTAAGCTTAATCGTTTGAACTGTATTCATCACCTGGGAAAGTTGATCTGAAAACTCTATTTTCTGAAACGCTTCTGCTAAGTTTGAGCTTAGATCAGGATCTGAGTCATCTTTAAGAACCCTTCTCACATCTAGATCATCAAAATAAAGACCTTTGAAGCCGTCGGCTAAAAGCTCATCAAGCTTTAAAGGTAAAGCTATTTTATTGTTTTGTGAGACTTTAAGGTAAGCCTTAAAACCTTTGGGAAGATCTCTTAAGAAGTGTTTTTGAAGAAAATGGCTGGCAAAGATTTTTTCTTCACTTTCTATTGCATGAAACTCACTGGCAAATCTTTTTGAAGGCCAACAAAATTTAAACTCGAGCTGCAAGTAATTTGCCAAATAGGAGCCCTGCACAATGGCTCTTAGGCGCTCACCCAGGCCATCTTCTCTCCTCACCAAAATGCTAAAGTTCTCCACATAATCCCCACTACTAATTTTATTATCTCCCACAACCATCACAGCCCAAAGTCTAACTTTAAATCCTCATTAACTGGCATTTAAAATTTCACTGGCGCATCGTTCCCGAATAAGCTACTATCTATTTCTTCCCTTAGCTCCTTAGGTATTTTTGCGCGAAACTTTTTTGTTTCTTGGGGCAATAAATCTGGAAACAACTGCTTTTTATCAGGAAAATATTTAGAGCATATCAAAGCATTTTCCTCACTAAAACTATCCAAAAATGCTTTTCGTACCGCATAGCTTTCCCAAAGATCTTCATTATCTGATAAATACTGTTTAGCTAATGCCTTAATGGTATCAGAGCGTAACCAGGCCATAAGTTTTTTGTTTTGTTTTTTTTCTTTTAAAAAGCGGTTTAAATAGATTTTAATAAGAGTTTCCTCAACACTTAAACTTTTTCGTACAACACCTACATCTTCAAGACCCTCGGTTGAGACTCCAATCGCTTTAAAAAAATTGTGGCATAAGTTTTTGTCTTTTGACAAATCATCGTAAGTCATTACAGCTACATTAGAGAAAACACTTGAAAACAAACGCAAGTTTTCCCAAAAGCGTAAGGTGGTTTCTCTTTCTTTCAACCTAAACTGCGCAAATGATTGGGTTCCAAGTTTGGTTCCCTTCATAACATGTTCCATAAATAAGGATTGGGTAAACGTGTCTTGCCTGCGTAAGACAATAACCATTTTTACCTCAAAGTCCTGCAATTGTTCTGCTAAGCGCTCGAGAAAAGCCTGTCTTTGCGCTATCCAACCTACTTGGATTGTCGAATCGATATGGCGCCACACCGACTCAGCACTTAATAGAATCGTGTCATCTTTAAAGGAAGCAGCCTGGTTCCACGATGCAAGCAAGTCACTCACTTCAGCCAGAGACAGCTGATGACTTGAATCAGCAACGGCATGAGCCAAATGGTGATGAGCTTCCATATATTTGCTAGAGATGGGTTCAAAGGTTGGGTAGATAAACCCTCTATCCTTTAATGCCTCACGGTGCCGCGCCGCAAATGCCTGCACAGCGGTTGTTCCCGTTTTTGGCAAACCCGCATGAAAAATTAACCTAGCCACGGCTGTCATTTTAACAGTAAGGATAAAATTTCCCCGTGCTTTGGTTTTTTGAGATAAAAATTATCTAAGTGTTTATACCTCAGTACGGTTAAAGCGGAGGAAATAAATCAGAGGATTCAAACCAGATGCTAAAACTTCAGGATTCTGTTCTAAATAAGCCTCCGTATCGAAATCCCTATTTGGATTGCGCCCCTCGAGCCAACCATACTTTAAAAAATGATCAACAGGGTCAACCTGGGCTTCTGCAACATCTAGATACGTTTTTAAATACCAAGTCTCATCAAACAAACCAGAGGCACGCACTTCATCAGCTTGTTCTTCTAAACGAGCATATTCAAGGAAAAGGGATGTCAGCTCGGCTTCATCCTTGGTATCTGTTAGATCTATTACCTGTGCTTCGGCTACACCTAAGGGTTCTTCTGGTACTTCTAAAAGCGTTTTTTCTTGTAGCTTTGTACCTTGAATATTTTTGGACACTTTAGTATTTTTTTTCTTCAACTCTTCATATAAAGTTTCAACTTTTTTACGCTTTTGCCAGGCAACTTTAAGCTCCCTACGGATCTCCTCAAGCTCAGCCTCTAGGCTTTGATTGCGTGTCTGCACGTCGTCGAGCTCATGTTTTAAAGCCATAAGGTATTTTTGATCTATGCTATGAGACGAATCTTGAGGCTGTCCCATTGAGTGACCAAGTTCTTGTAAAGCGTTGTCTCTTTCTGCTTCGGCATCCTTGCGCTTCTTTTGGTTTGCTCTTAGTTCTTTGTCAGCATCTTTAAGTTGTCCTTTAAGCTCTTTATAAAGTCGATGTTTTTCACTAAGGTCATTTTGAAAATTGACAATTTTCTTATCTTGCTCCATGAGGAGTTGCGTTAACTTGGCAAGTTCATCAAAGCGCATTTTTAAATTTTTTTGTTGTTGTTCAAATTTCGTTTGCAGTTCAGCCAAGTCATCGCTGAGACGTCTATTATCCTGATTAAGCATTTCAAACTCTGCCTGTTTAAAAGCTTGCTGTGCACCTAAATTGCCGTGCTGTACCAGCCGAAACTGTTTTTGAAGCTGCTCGAGCCTTAAAAGAAGATCTCTTTTTTCCACTACAAAGGTTTGACTGGCCTGTAATTTTTCG
>JAHEBB010000528.1:0-2987 GCA_024642575.1 Trueperaceae bacterium
AAACCACAAAGTTATGCTGGATGCAGTAGCTTGTGGTTTGCTCTTTTTAATAGTGACCTTTAGGAATCAGAGTTTGTTACAGGGTGGTGTGACAGGCATTTTAGAGACTGGAGGTATGAATCTTTCCCCTAGTCTAAACTACGTCCTGGCCTGCCCAAAACGCTTTCATTTAGAAAAAGTGCAAAAGCACAAAACCCCTGCTCCCCTTGCCAGCACAACGCTTGGCAATCTGGTCCATAAGCGCATTGCTTGTAGCCTAAGAACGAATAATAAAGCATCTCTTGACCCATTTGAGTTACCAAGACGCGTGCTATTACAAGAAGGGGAAGATCTTAGTAAACTCTGCCAGAGAGCAGAAGACTCGCTGAACTATTTTAATGATAAAATCCTGTCTTATCTCGCTCAGTTTAAATTACATTCTGTTGAGTATCGACTGAGCACAAGTATCCGTCTTGATGAGGAAATCTACGGCTTAAGTGGGGTTATTGACTGCATGATTCAAACGCCAAAGGGTTTACACATTCTTGACTGGAAGACCAGCAGTATAAAAAGCAGTGAAGCGCAACTTAAGTTTTATCTGGTTCTTGCGTATCTCGAGTGGCGAGAAGGGGAGCTTAGTGCTGAAGCGGTTAGTTTAAGTACGGGGGAAAGCCAAATGCTAAAGTTCTCCTCTGACCTTAAAGACTGGTTTAAGGACTATCTTAGAGACATGCTGAGTAATTTAGCAGGCTGTGAGAGTAAAATGCCTAAACCTGGGAGTCACTGCAAGTATTGTCCGTTTGCGCAGAGCTGCGAGCTGAGTGAAGCACCTGAACGCGTTTTGCTAGATACGTGGACTGGGGAGGTGAATTACCTTGGGTAAGCGAGAAAGAGATAATTCCGTTTTAAGTCTCATTGAATTTATTGAGTACTTAAGAGAACATCCACAGGAGCACAAAGTAAGTGCGTTAGCAGAACATTTTGGCGTAAAGCGCAACCAGATATACCGCTGGGTGAACTATGCCTATGACCGTTACGGAATTCCAATTGATCAACACCCGCATCCTCTAGTCAAAAGAGGGAATGTGAAAATTGGAGAGGGCAGCAATGAGATAAAACGGGTGTTTTTAGACAGATACGAAGTAGAAGCGCTTATTGCGGCTAGTGCAAGAGTGGATGCCCTTACGCCCTTTGCTAAAGAAGCGCTTTACAAACTTGAGGAAGCCGCTCGAATTCCAGAACACTATATTGAAAACCCTATTATCTATACGCCTCTGGTAGATGATTATCCTGAAGAATTGTTTGAGCGTATTGCCAATGCGATTCGAAACTACCGTGTAGCTCTGATTTCTTACAGAAACGCTAAAGGGGACGAAAAAACCTATGCCTTTAACAGCTATGCGATTATCGTTCACGATCAGCACCTTCATTTGGTAGGGGAAAACCATAACAGCATTGACGCGGGTTTTAGAAACCCGACTACCTTGCGCCTGGATCAAATTCTTGAATTTACCCTTCAGCAAGAAAAGTTTAAGAAGCCAGCATTTGATGCACAGTCATATGCGAGAAAAGAGTTTGGACCCTTTAAATCAAATGATGAATCAGTACTAATTCGTGTGGAATTTAGTCAAGAAAAAGCAGGTTACATAAAAAGAACCAAAAGGCATAGCAGTCAAGAAATCATAGATGGTAACAACGGCAAAGTCATTTGGAAAATAGAAGCTCCCTTAACAGAATCGCTTGTTCACTGGATTGTGAGTTACGGCCCTCATGCGAAGGTTTTAGAGCCAGAGGAATTAAGGGAACAGGTTATTCAGTGGGCGAGGGGGAGCTTAGATGCGAACTCATAATGAAGCTAAGATAAGTGACTTTAACTCATCAGAAATAAACATGCCAAAGTCTGAAAGTAGCTGTAAATCATCATTAAGTGAACGTGTAGCAAGCTCACGTCGGTGGAGTTCTAGAAGTACCCCCAGCGTTCCTGTAATTCGCAATCCCTGTTTAACAGCAAAACGCCTGGCTGAATTATCATCGAGTACTATTAAAAGCTCCGTATCTAGCGCTAAAGCAATCACAGAAGACTCGCCTACATCCAGATTCGCTTCTTTTTTAACTTTGGCTAAGAAAGAAGCTTTGGGATTTATTTGCTCTATCCAGTCAGGAACCTTGCTGCCAGCGCCAGACTTATGCTGGGTTAGTTCCCAGGCAACAACTGGTGTAATTACGACCTCATGCAGAGATCTAAGAGCAGTTAGATAGTTGAGGTGGTCGAGAAATATGATGGAACTGGTATCAAAAACAGCCCTAATCTTTTTGGGCATAATTCAGATCGTTGGCAACGAAGTCATCAACCGAATAATTGGGAAAGGTGTGTCCATGTGATGTATACCAGCGAATCGCTTCAAGACGATTTAAGCCCAGTAAAGAGCCAGCTTTGGCAACGCTCATTTGCTCACCATGAACAAGTTGCAAAAGCAATCCCTCTAAAACTTTGCGCTCGAGTTCATCTCCAAAGGCTTCAGTTACTTCAGGGGGCAGGTCAAGGGAGAAGGTCATATGAAGATTATAGAGCATTAGAAAAGAGAGCGAGATGAAAACTGAAAAAAGTATTGGCAGGCTCGAGCTAAGAAAGCAAGCTATAAAAAAAGACAGAGATTTCAAATATGAGGTCTCCGTCTTAAAAAGTATCCTCTTCGAGGTTTGGGTACGTAACTCTTTTATTGTTTCAATCCTCTCTCGAGGTTTCCAAAATACTATCAGAAATTTATCTCTAGTATCAATAGATAATAAGGTAAATTACGTTTCTCTTTTATTAACCCTTTACAAACCCCAAAGGCTAATCTATAATTCCATAAAGCAGATTGAGTTTGCAAAATGCTTGGAAGGCACAAACTCAACCTGTTCAACTCAGCACTTCACTGAAAGGAGTGAAGAACTTTGTCTATGGAATTATACAGCTTTGATCTTTCCTCCTTACTTCAAGAGTTTACAGCCGAGGCAGTGGACTG
>JAHEBB010000528.1:2997-3701 GCA_024642575.1 Trueperaceae bacterium
TGGACTGCCTCAAAGATGATTTGTCTCCGAAGCAGCTCAAGAAAATGCAAGAAGTCCTTAATGATCTGGAATGCAAGAAGGTATTTGAACTGCTTGAGCAACAGGTCTATGGGTTGGATTCATGACCTTTTGTTTTGGAGGGTAATATTATGAAGCTTAAACTTCTCGAAACTTGGTCAAAAAGGTATACAGGTCAACTTTATTTTGATTTACCCCAAGGCTGGCAGCTAGCAACGCATCAAAAAGAGGTTTATGACGCTTTACATGACCCAGAAATAGATGTTGCTTTTGATACAGCAATGACAGGTGATGGCAAAAGTTTGGCAGCTTATTTGCCTATGTTGAGACCTGCCAACAAACGCTTAGGAAACGCTGTCGTTGCTTACCCAACAAATGAATTGATACGAGATCAAGAAGGGCAGGTTTTAAATTATCTACGGGATTTTGAACAGAAGCTTGAATTTCAGAAGTTAAATGGGGAAGTAATTGGCAATTTGGCAGAAGAAAACGAGATTAGTCGCTATGAAGCAATTAAAGATTTGGTTTTTAGACAAAAGCTTGTATTGACTAACCCCGATATCTTCAATCTTATAGAGAGCTTTGCTTATACCAGTCAAACTAATCCAGCAACCTTGGCACAGCAATTTTCAAACTTATTTCGCTACGTTGTTTTCGACGAGTTCCACATTTTTGCTGCACCACAA
>JAHEBB010000529.1 GCA_024642575.1 Trueperaceae bacterium
TTCCAAACCAGCTTCATGAATCAGGGCGTCAACCATGCCCATTTTGCGAGCGGGTTTGGCGTAGACATTTTTTCCTGTCAGGATAAGCTCGAGCCCATTTTGCAGCCCGACCAATCTGGGTAAACGCTGCGTTCCGCCAAGCCCAGGTAAAAGTCCAAGATTTACTTCAGGTAGCGCAAAAAGCGTGCGCTTATGCTCGGTGGCTAAACGGTAGTGACAAGCTAAAGCCAGCTCCAAACCGCCGCCCACACAAGCCCCATGAATGGCAGCAACAACAGGTTTACTGAGGCGCTCGAGCCTGTCAAAAAGCGCATGCCCCTCATTTATTAGGCTGATAACCTCGTCTTTAGTGCTGAAATTGACAAATTCGTTAATGTCGGCACCAACGATAAAACTATCTTTTTTTCTACTAATGATGACGGCAGCTTTTAGCTCGGCATCATTCTCAATTTGATCGAGTACCGTTTCAAAACTTTTGAGCACACTTTGGCTAAGCGTATTGACTCTAGATTTAGGCTGATCTAGCCCAACAACCAAAATACCCTCTTCTTTGCTTAGCTTAAAAAACTCATTCATGACGCCCTCTCAATCAGCATGGCGTGACCCAGCCCACCCGCAGCGCAGGCAGTCACCAGAGCAAAACGACCATCTTCGACACTAAGTCGGTTGGCAGCTTGATTAACGAGCCTCGAGCCTGTTGCCCCAAACGGATGCCCCAAAGATAGCGAACCGCCCCAAAGATTAATTTTATCCATATCAATACGGGCGATTTTTTCTTTACGCCCTAGTTTTTCCTTAGCAAAGCTGTCAGATTCTAAGGCGGCTAAAACGGCTAAAACCTGCCCTGCAAAGGCTTCGTGTATTTCTATGACATCCAGATCACTAAAACTTAACCCATTGCGCTCTAAAAGTTTGGGTGTGGCGTAAGCTGGCCCTAAAAGCAGTTCATCGGCAGGGTCTTGCGCGACGAAAACATAATCACGTAAATAGGCTTTAGGGGTGTAGCCCATTGCTTTAGCTTTTTCCTCTGACATAAGTAGCGAAACCGCTGCCCCATCGGTTAGAGGAGATGAGTTGCCAGCAGTAACGGTGCCAAACGGTTTGACAAAGACAGGCTTGAGCTTAGTCAACGCTTCTAAAGAACTATCTGCCCGAAAAGTATTGTCCTGCGTTAAAGGTTTAAAACTTGGCGCAACAGCGGTGGGCATGATTTCGCCCTTTAATTTTCCTGCTTCTGTTGCTTTTGCTGCTAACAAGTGACTGCGCAGCGCATATTCATCTTGTGCTTGACGCGATACCCCAAAGCTAGCTGCCAGTTTATCGGCACTTTCGCCCATCGTTTCTTCGGTAGAAAACTCTGCAATGGCTGGGGCAATCGGCAAAAGGTCAGCAGGGCTAATCCCTTTAAGAAAATTGGTGTAGTCAAGTGGGCCTTTGTATTTGCGTGATTCAAAAAACTTTTTGCGCACTTCTTTTTTAAAACCTACAGGCACATCACTCAAAACCTCAACGCCGCCTGCCAGAATCGTATCAGCCTGACCCAGCCAGATAGCATTTATGCCTTCAGCAATAGCTTTGCTGGCAGAGATGCAAGCCATGGTAACGGTACTTGCTGGCACACTATTGGGTATACCTGCGCCTAAGGCAGCATCCCTTGCAACATTGGGTGTGCTGCTGTTTTGTACCACTGAGCCCATAATGACGGCATCTAACTCTTTAGCTGAAAGACTATTTTGTACCAGGATGCCTTTAAGCACTTCTCGGGCTAGGTCATAAGAAATCTGGTCAGCAAACTCGGTACCCGAACGCATGAAAGGGGTACGGAGGCCATCAACCAGTACGACGGATTTTTTTGCTGTGGATAATTTTGTACTTGGTTCAAACATTTGAGTTTAGTGTACAGGATTAAGGTGAGAGACGACTATCTACAGTGCTAAACTAAACCAAATGACGATGGTTTCACTTAAAGAAGCTAAAGAACGCCTTGAAGAGCTATTGCGTGAAGGTGAAGATTTTCAAGTTTTGCTGGATGATGGTCTTTCTGTGGAGTTGAAAATAAAAGCCTCTGAACCAAAAGGGCGTCGCGGTGGTTTTGGTAGTGCCAAAGGCTGGTTTAGTCATATGAGTGAGGATTTTGATGAACCCCTTGAAGATTTTAAAGAGTACATGGAATGAGTCTGCTATTAGACTCTCACACATTTCTTTGGTACATTTCAGGTGATTCTCAGCTAAGTCAAGTTTGTTTCGAGTTAATAGAAGATGTCGAAAACGAAGTGTTTGTTAGTATGGCGAGCTTATGGGAAATAGCCATTAAAGTAAGCCTGGGTAAACTCTCACTACACGGTTCACATACCCTAAAGCAATTGGTCAAAGAAAAAGTTTTAGGTAACGACTTTGAAATTTTAGACATTACTACGGATCACCTTGAGCTAATTAGAACTCTAGAATTACACCACCGCGACCCTTTTGACCGTCTTATTATTGCTCAAGCCTTAAGCGAAAACTTAACTGTTCTGACAAAAGATGGCTCATTTTCGAACTATAGCGTCACAACACTATGGTAAGCGACTAGCTCACTAACCTCACCTTTACACCCACCTGCTCGGCATTGCTGGCAAGCTGCCTATCTGCCGTAACTAATTCAAGATTTTCTACCGCTGCAAACGCGAGATGCAAAGCTTCAGGTGCTTTTAAGGGCAAGCTAAAACTGCTTATAAAACGCTGAGCTTTCTGATAATGCTTAGGTATCAATGCTTTTTTGAGGTAATAAGCTGAACTTAAATGGTTTTCAAATAAATTGACAACCGCTTAGGTATCGATTTGGCTAAGGGTCTGGGTTCTAACACGGATGCTCAAAGCCGAATAAAGCTCGAGCCTTACCTTACTTTCGGAAGAATAAAACGGCTTTTCGCTTTTTCTGTCTTTAGCAACTCAGGACTGTAGTAAAAATTTAAAACACCATTGGGCCATACAAAAAGAACAGGGTTTTGTGCCGCGAAGCTCTCCTAACTATCATCCTTGTTAAGCCTTTCCGCAATGATAAGTAGATAAGCCCAGGTGATGGTTTCATGATAAAGATCGGTAGCACCTTGCTTGGCTGCAAAGGCTTTTAAAGCGGAACTAAATTTGTCTATGGCCTGGCTGGTAGGGTATTCGTGCAAGTAAGCCCAGGCTAACTTTATATGATCTTTGTGTTTAAAACTCGAGACATTGCCTGATTCAAATTGCTGAGTGATGGCTTTCGGCGTCATAAGCTTTCCTTAAGTTTATGGCTGTCACTGGCACTTAACTTCAGGCCATAAATATCTTTTAGGTTTTGAATGCGCTCGAGCGACTCTGGGCTAGAAAAGGCCGTTTTGCCCTCAAAAGCATGAAGCACAATGCCTTCAAGTAAGTCACCTAGCGAAATATCATGATACTCAGCTAGCGCTTTTAAAACCTTTAAAATTCGCTTTTCTATTCTGACGCCTGTTTGAGTGCGCTCAATTTCTGTCATGTTACTATGGTACATTGGTAACAAAATTACGTCAACTGGCTTGGGAATGATTTAAGGCTCGAGCCTTAAACTATCCTAGTATGACTAAGCGTGTCCTTTTTCCTGATTTAACAACAGCTCAGGCAAGCAGCCCTTTTTTTATTGATGAAGAAGGTGTAGGTATCTGGCTTGCCACCCATGACGAAACGGTCTTAAATCAA
>JAHEBB010000530.1 GCA_024642575.1 Trueperaceae bacterium
TTCGCTTATCCCAAGTTGCTCGGAAGCATTACTAAAGTCAGGACGCGGACCATCCGAACCGCCACCTGAACCGCCGCCGGGTGCGCCAACACCACCACTCGCATTGGTGCTAAATGCACCCTGAGCACTCATACCCACTAAGCATGTTGGTAGATTGGGGAACTCGAGCGAAGCGTGATAATGGTAGACACCCTCAGGATACTCAGCGGTTGCAGCCTGGTGTCCGTTGCAGGCATCAAGATCAGTAGGAACGCTGCCATCTGCTTCAGCACTACCATACATAGGGTAGCCGTCAAAAGCATAGCCAAACAACTCGCTAGCAGACTGCGCTATATGACAGTGCGCCTCTAAGCCTTCATGTGAAAAGCTGGTTTCAATATCGCTAGCCGTAGAGTGCCAGTGATACCAACCACCTGGGTCTATATGTCCACCACAAAGATCTAAGGCAGGTAGATTGCCTCTGGCTAACACCGATGGGGCATCTGCAAAAATAGGGATGCTGTTGACGGCTAACCCTACTTGTGCCACCGTGCCTAATTGGGTTGGGTTGTCAGCCTTGACAGGATTTATAGGAATCAGCACTGTCTCCTCAACGGTGTCATTCTGACTTGCCTCGAGGCAGCTATTTCCGTCCCCACCGCCACCTGCGCCAGGGTCGGCAATGTTGATATTGCCTTCTGCATCATAAAAGTTAAAACCTTGTTCCCTGAGCATCTTAAAGAAGTCACCGTTTAGACGATACAGCCCAGGATTATCACCATCCCAATCCCAAATACCGCCCACATCAGAGAGAGTTTTGGGGCAGTAAGGACCTGTTTCAAATCCGTCAGGCAAGTATTTGACAACAAGCTGGGCGCATTGGGTTTCTGTACCGTCGGTCAGGGTGCAGTCAACCACTGTTGGAGCTTGCACCAGACCTGCGCTGTCGAATAGCTCTAAATCAATAACACTTTCTACATCTTGCGCTATGCAAGTGAAAAGTGCCATGAATGCCATGAATACAATGAGGAAACGTAGCGTTTGAGGTGAATGTTTCATTTTCCAAGCTCCTTTTAAAAGACTTTGATTTAGGGGGCTTCTACAACAAGTTGACACAGCAGCGTGTTGTTAGTTTCAAGATCGTTTCCCCAAATAAGTTCTGCGCTATCCTCCCAGGCAACCTGGTCATAGCCATCTTTGGGGCTTACCTGCGCTTCTGAATACACCGTGGCAGGTATCCAAGAACTTTTATCAGACTCACTCGTTTTCCAGCCTTCAGGTTCCTCTAGTGATACAAAGCCGCAGGTTCCTTCACCAGCTACAGGATTTGCCTCGTTTTCACAGGCTTTATCTAAGGGTGCTTTATGAATAACGGTGCACATCCAGTCGCTGTTGCTTACTGCAATGACTTCACCCGTCTTAGCGTCCTTAAACTGTGCTATTAAACCGCCATCACCCATTTGCTGCCGAGGTGTGCCGATATATTCCAGACCAGTATCATTCTCCTTAAAATCTTTAGCAATGATATTTAGAACTAGTGGATAATCAGCACTAAAAGTGAAGCTTTCTTTATTAAACGAACGCTCCGTAGTAATAGGAACGGAGTCCTCGATAATAAGCTGCTCGCCCAGGTAAAAAGCAAACCAGTTGTCAGCCCAGACATCCGCACTAATATTTACAGAACCTTCGGTAGCTGTTGTACTTGTTTGTGCGCAAGCTGTAGCAAGAAGCATCGCTGAACATAAACTTGTAAGCCATAGTAGTTTTCCCATAATTTGCTCCAATCTTTAAGGGTTTAGACTTCAGATAAGTAGCTCGAGTTTTTTGGGTCTGCTCGAGACATTTTCTAAAGCACCGTCCTGTTAAGGCACATCAGGTTAAGGCGCATCAGTTAGCACCTTTTGTATAAGTTTCCACAGTCCTATTGCCTGCTGGATCAATAAACTCAAACGTATACGTACCACCTACAATTGAATAGTTAACTGTGTAAGTTTCACTATTGAGAGTGTATTGCAAAGAGTAGGCATTAAATCCCGTTTGCGAAAAGGCAGTGATTTCTGCGCCTCGTAAGGGTACGCCAGCAGGGCGCACGGGTTGTGCTTGTGGTTGAGGATCTACCTGTCCATCCTGATAGCCGACAACTCCCCTCATACCGCCATTGATATAAGGATAGGTTTCGGTGGCATGATAATGATAATTGCCATCGCTATCAAAATGACCATTGTATTCATCTAAACCAACGACAGTTGTGCCATCTGATTCTGTTAAACCGTAGATAGGAAAGCCGTCTAAGCCATAGGCAATTGGGTGATCAACGCCTACAAAGGTTTGTAAATGAGTGGGTGCAATGTGGTAATGATAATCATCGCCACGCCCTCCATGACCGCCCCACTGATCTAGTTCACCTGCTAAATAAGCGTCATCACCTCGATTATTGAGCGCGTTAAAGATGGGTACGCCATTAACCGCAAGGGCAATTGCGCCTCTAAATAAATCGCTTGCACCAGAAATAGGGTTATCGGCTAAAACAGGGTTAAGGGGAATTTGCCAAGCATTATTACCGACATAAGGCTGCGGTAAGGGCACTTGTTGCTGCCAGCTAATAATTCCAACCATCATGTTATGTGTTGTGGGCAGTCCATTTGATTCGACAAAGAGCAAATCTTGCTCACACCTTGTGGTGACATTGTCCATAAACGCATCACATGCGGATATAGGGGCTTTAGTACCTGGGTCGTCGGAGCTGGTTTGGGCAGCGCAACTGCTGATAAAACAAACGCTAGCAACGATTAAGACTAGAAGTTGGTAATATAGGGATGTTCTCGAGTTTTTCATAATATCTCTTTCGTTCATAGTTTCTTCCTTTTCAAAACATCACACGTTCAAAAAACCAGATACTACCAACCATCACAGCACAGCCTGTCATAGCGAATGAAATAGCTTGAACGCTACGTTTACCAAACATGTAATGTAACAAGGCAAAAGCAAGTAGAGTCAGTGAAGCAACACTTAGTTGGGCTAGCTCAATACCCAGATTAAAGCCCAACAGCGTTGCACCCTGATGTGCTGGGTTAATACCTAGTTGGGCGAGTGCACCACCAAGCCCTAGTCCGTGAATCAGTGAGCAGCCAAATATCAGAGCCAGCCGTGATACCGGTGGGTTTAGCTTTTTATCTGTCAGTGCCTTACGTGTTATCCAAAAGTCATAAAGGGCTAAGCCAATAATAGTGGCAGCAATAGCAGGTTCTACAATTTGAGAGGGGGCCGTTAAGCCTAAAAATACTACTGCCATTAAACTGAGAGCGTGACCCAGCGTAAAAATACTTAATGCAGTGAAAACTTTTTTCCAAGCCCAGCCTGTAGAAATTACCACCATCAGAAATAGGAGGTGATCTAGCCCAGCTAAGACATGTTCTATACCAAATGTTAAGTACGAAACCAGTACTCTAAAGGCTGATTCGTATAGATTTGCATCTGGACGTTGGGGTGTGAGCATAAGCAAGTATTCATCTTCAAGCTTTTTTGTTACGGTAATACTTAAAGACTGCTCGGAACTCTTTGTTCCCCACAACGTTGAACGAAAGGATAGCGCTTTATTAGCATCTGCAAGGGTATAAACCCCCATCACGATGAGTTGATCAGCAGGATGACCTTCAATAGAATCTGCTGCTGAAAGGGTGAGCATTACGCCTCCCAAAGGGCGAGAG
>JAHEBB010000531.1 GCA_024642575.1 Trueperaceae bacterium
TTATTATTATTCCTTGGGGTATTTCGCTCTTTCAAAGATCACTTTTACTGGGTAGAGAAGCATGATTAACCGCCTGCGTATCTTGCTCGCCCTTATTTTTTCAGTGCTGCTTATTTTTACCCTGCGGCTCATGTACTTGCAGATTGTCATGGCTTCAGAACTTAGTGCGAAAAGTGAAGAAAATATTCGCACAGAGGAATATATTCAGCCTTTGCGGGGCCGTATTTTGGCCAGAGACGGTACGGTTTTAGCTGATAACCGCATTGCCTGGGATTTAATGTACCGTGGCGGCGAGTTTGAGAACTGGGAAAAACTAAAGTTTTTGCTTAAATTAACGGACTTACCCAAGGAACCCGATAAAGCTGACCGTGTAGAGCGGCAACTTGGCTCAGTGGTTGCCTACAACATCCCTGATGACCTTGTGCCTGCGGTTGAAGAACTGGTGGCAGGTCAAGTTAATCTTTATTTACGTGACCGTATCGAGCGCACCTACCCCACCAATCTGGCAGCTCAAACAGTTGGTTATACTGCTGAAGCACAGGGGCGTTTTGCAGGCTATTCACTAAATGATTTGGTGGGCATCATGGGGCTCGAGGCAAGCTATCAGCAAGAGCTTTTTGGCTCACCTGGCCGCCTAGATGTGCAGGTAGATAATCGGGGGGTGGTGATTAACTCAAGAACTATTCGCCCGGCCAGACCTGGTAAAACACTGGTTTTAACCATTGACCCTAGGACCCAGCGACTTGCCGAAGACGCTTTAGCAGGGGCTTTGCCTTACGTAAATGGGGAACGCCTCAAGCGTAATTTACCCGAAGAGACCACGGTACGGGGCGCGATGATTGTGCTTGACCCAAGAACAGGCGATATTTTGGCGATGGCAAGCTACCCCAGTTTTGATCAAAATATTTTTACGCACAGGCCAGGTGTACCTGAAGAGATCGAAGCCCTTTTAACTGATAAAACCAATCTGCCCATGACAAACCGTGCGGTCGAGGCTTATCCTCCGGCCTCTACCTTTAAACTCATTACCAGTTCAACCTTGCTTGAAGACGGGTTTACCTCGCCTGAAAAACACTATGCTTGCTCAGCGTCGGTTAATTTTGGAGGCATTCGCTGGGATAACTGGTCTTACCCAGGCTCGAGGGGAAACTATACGGTGGTTGATGCCATTGCCGATAGTTGTAATACCTATTTTTGGCGCGCACTCCTAGATACGCCTGATGCTAGGTTAGCAGGCTGGTCGCCCTTTATTGATGCTCTTTTTACCAGAGCCAGAGAGTTTGGTTACGGTAGCCCTGTCGGGGTAGGTCTCAACGAAGAAAAACCAGGGCTGATTCCTACCAAAGAATGGGCTGAAAGTGTCTATGAATATGGTTGGCTGCCCGGCTTTTCCTTAAACAGTGCTATTGGTCAAGGTGATGTACTGGCTACGCCGATGCAAGTAGCGCAACTTACTGCCACGATTGCCATGGACGGCAAACGAGCACAGCCCAGGTTGGTTAAGCAAATTGGTGATGAGGTGCTCGAGCCCAACTATACGCAGCTTCAAGGCCAGTACTGGTCTATTTTAAAAGAGGGGATGCGCCATATGATTACGGACTATGGTACCAATCATATTTTAGGCCCTGCGTCGGGTTTTCCTATTCATATCTCAGGTAAGACAGGAACGGCCGAAAATGCCAAAGGGACGGGGTATGACCATGTGGGCTTTACCGCCTTTGCGCCTTCTGAAAACCCAGAAATTGTTATTTATATTTTTGTGGAAAATGGCGATAAAAGTACTCAGGTTGCTGTGCCTGCTGCGAGAGATTTTTTAAAAGCATATTTTAGGCTCGAGTATTAAGCGCGTTTTTGCCTAATGGCTCAAACCAGAATGAATGAATACTGTGATTATCAATCCCTCATTCCGATTTAGGTTCGACTCTTAAACCGTTTACCATGGGAGTTTATTCATTCAGTTTTGTGTATGAAGCTGATGGCTTCGTTATACTAGGCAATTATGAAAACACGCGGCACCCGAAAGGGTATTTTACTTAGTCTAGATAAAGATGATACAGCAGAGGCGCTCGAGCTTATTTTGCAAAATCCAGAGCATAAAGCGGTACTTAGCAGCAATGTCATGATTGAAGTGGCAGACAAACTGGATTGGTCACAGGTCAAAGCTATTGCCGATCGCATAGAAGATATTGGCGGCAAGGTCGTTGAACTACGACCTCCTAGCATTGTGACGCAAGCCAAGGCTGAAACTGTCATTGTTGCTCGAACCGTCCGTAGTGGCGGGGTTGTGCAATCAAATGGCTCGGCGATTATTTTAGGCGATGTCAATGCAGGTGCGGAAATTATTGCTGAAGATGATGTGATTGTGGTTGGGCGTTTAAGAGGCATTGCCCACGCGGGTGCTACTGGCAATGAAAATGCGGTTATTTATGCTCAGCGAATTGAAAGCCCTCAACTTCGTATTGCTGGGGCACTGGCACAAGGAGACGGCTCGAGCATTGATAGAGGGCCAGAAATTGCCCATTTAAAAGAGGGGCAGATTGTACTTAAACCCTATACCTGAGTGTTGCTAAGTTTGTAAGACAGGGAGATGGCTTACTTCATTCCCTGTCTTACTCTAGGCTTCTTTAAAACACTTTGGTAAGATAGGCAAAGCCGTTGCTGCCGTTACAAGAAACGACGAGACTGTTATTGCTATCTCTTAAAAATAGGATATGTCCTGGGGCAAGGCAACCCGTGGGTAAATCAAGGGTATTAATGTTGCTAGCCTTAGCTTCTGTATTCACAGTTGTGACCGAAAATTTGTTATCGGTATAGCCTGCACTCACAATAGTGTTTCCGAATATATCGATTCCTACAGGCCCAAGGGCAACATCAATGGTATCTGTGAGGCTCGGAGCTGTTTCACCGTCCCACTTTACAAGGCTGAGTTTGCTGTTGGCAAAATCACTAATGGCGCAAAGATTTGTGGCTAAATCACAGCGAATACGCCTTGGGTTAGAAGTAAGTGGGGCTATTTCAGTAACTGTGGGTGTTGCGCTGGTGGCATCAACAAAATTGAGACTTGTGGCATTGATGATTAAAAACTTAGTGCCACTAGCATTGCTCACTGCGCTTAGGGCAGGAATGCCTAAAGCAAAGGTTTCATGTTCCCAAGAGGAAGTTTGCCACTTAAGCAAATTTAGTTCGCTGCTACCTGCCGTATAGAAAGCCCCCTTACTAGGATCATCAGCAATATAAGCAGCGTCAAGCATAGGGCCAAACATAAAACGACCAAATTCAAAGGCATTTCCCACAGCATCAAGGCCAACCAAAAAGCCACTTTCTCCGGTCATTAGCAGAGCTGGGTCGCCTGTTTCACCCTCTGGTACAGGCAGAGCAAGGGCGTCGTAATAATTAATGGCTGGGTCTGTTTCTCTGCGGTAGTTCTTGAGAGTTTCACCTGTACAGGCATCCAGCAGTAAAGCACCATTTTGACCCGCGACGATAAGCTCAGGGCAGCTAGATACTTGCTGAGGTGCCAGCACACCCCCTCGAGCCAATTGCCAGGTGCTTAACCTAATGCCCTCTGGCATACTCATGTTTAATTTAAAAAAAGGTAGCTTCAACAGGAGGTTGCGAAGAGGTCGATGCGCTCACCGTAATTTTAATAATGTCTGTTTCAATAATATCTCCTGGAACAA
>JAHEBB010000532.1 GCA_024642575.1 Trueperaceae bacterium
CAATAGGCAGAATATTCCTGGCACGACGGCGAATAAGGTCGTAGTTAAAGGCCAAGAGGAAAGTATCAATATCAACATTCTCCAGAACCCGTTTCATATTGTCGGCGGTATTACCTGAGATACCAATAAATTGACAGCGCCCTTCTGCCTTTAATTCCCTTAAGGTTTTAAGTACGGGTGCATTATTAAAGTCATAGCTGATATCAGGCTTAAGACGACCCTGAACTGTTTCATGATTTGACCACCAATGATGAAAGTCAGCCTCATGGACTTGCAAAGTATCCACGCTTTCACGTCTTAGCAAGCGCAGATTTTCTTCAAATTGAGTGATGAGGGCCATTCGGGAATGAAAACGCGATGGTTCAGCAAAATAGCCTAGTTTGGTCGCCAGCAAATACTCCTGCTTTACACCTTCCAGTGCTTCACCAAGTACAGCTGGCGATGCACCTTGACAATACATAGGAGAGGTATCAAAGTAGCGTATGCCAAGATCTAGAGCACGACGAACGGTTGCCACACCATCAGCAAATGAGCTTGCTGTCAGAAAGGCTCCGCCTAGTCCGATTTTTGTGGTTATTGCCTTTGTAGGTCCGTAGGGTTGAGGGTTCATAGAAGTTACCTTTTCTGGAGAGCATTGCATTTATTGAATTGTTTGACTCATCTAATACAATGTTCAATTTATCAAATACATATTGAAATTATATAGAAATGGGCTATAAAAAGGCTTTTGAATAGTTTGAAGCTCAAAAACTCCGAAGGGCACAAAAGTCAAAAGTAATGTACATTATCTTTCAAGTATTTCTGAGCACCATCTCAAGATAATGGTAAAGTCCTGTAAACGAAACTATTAAGTTTTAAAGAATTGGAGAAACTATGAAGCTCGAGCATACTGCCCTTAATGTTAAAGACCCTAAAGCACAAGCAAAATGGATGGTTACCAACCTTGGCCTAAAGTTAGTCCGAGATTTGGGTGAACCTACTTTTATCACCTTTGTTGCCGATGAGCATGGCGCTTTACTTGAACTTTATGCCAATCCAAAAGCAGAGATTCCTGATTACAGTAAAATTAGTCCTTATACCCTTCACTTAGCCTTTACTACCGATAATTTAAGTGACGCCAAATCAAACCTCATAGCTGCCGGTGCAACTGATACAGGCATTGCTGAAACACTTTCAACAGGCGACGAGTATATTTTTCTAAGGGACCCCTGGGGTCTTTGCTTACAACTTATCAAACGCGTTAAACCTCTTGTTTAAGGCAAAGACGGTTTAAAGCCTAATCAAGCCAACCATTTCTTTGAGCGTGCTCCCAGGCTTTTGCCGTATCTGGAACCAGCAGTAAGTCTGCACCTGACTGTTTAACGGTAAGTGCTAAATTCTGAATTTGCTCATCACGTTTGGCATTTTCACTAACGTCACGAATATAAATAGCCAAAATTCGCCCTGGGTACTGTTTTACCAAATCAGCGTAAATTTCTGGATCTTCCTGACCGCTGTCGCCAATTAAAATAAACGGTAAGCTCGAGTAGGTATTAAAAATTGCGGTAATTACTTCGAGCTTATGTTTTTTATGGTCTCTAGGAATAAATTCTGAGGCGCTTATTCCCCAATCACGTAAAATTAGCGGTCCCATCGGAATATTTTGTATGTCAAAAAACTCAATGAGCACGTCATAAAGATTCCAGGGGCTACTGGATACATAAAAAATCGGATTCATGTTTCTATGTAAGGCAGTATAGAAATCAGCAACCCCTTCAAAGGGCAGGCGTGTATAGGCATTTCCAAACAGCACCTTTTTCATCATGCCAATGACACTGCCTGCTCCTGTTTGCAAAACCGTATCATCAAGGTCAGAGACAATGCCAAACTTTGCCTTTTCACTTGGCACCATAATGCTTGCACTAAACCGCGTTTCTGCCTGATGACGTTTTAAGGCTACAAGCTCGAGCTCGACAGTCTGAATAAAGTCATGGTCTATTTCAAGGGGTTTTTTTAGCTCGAGCCAGTGTTCAAAAAAGCCTTCATCGTTAGCGCTAATCTCTTCTTGTTGACCGTGAAACCTACAAGTCAGCTTGGCATAAGGAATCTCATCACTATCAAAGCGTTTATAGGCATTTTTAAAATTCTTCCAGAAGCTCGAGTCTTTACCAGCAGGCTGTAGGTTTTTTGCCCTCAAGACGCGTCCTTTAAGCAAAAGCTTTTCACGTGTGCCGTAGCTTAGGTAGGGAAAAGCGACACTATCATTGTTGGAAAACCTCTCGCTCAGGCGATACCTTAAATTGTCAACGCCCGCATCAAGATGATAAATAGTTTTTGTCAGATAGATTTTCCAACGACTCATCGACCAATAACCTTATAAACCATAAAGCGCTTTATACACTTCATAGTTCAAACTAACCTGTTGCAAGTATTCGCGAGTCTCGAGCGCATCAATTTCGCGGTATAAGTCATCTTTTTGACCTTTGACATAATCACCTTCGTAAAGCCGCTTTATATAGCCCTGACCCCGATTATAAGATGCAATCATCAACTCTTGATCTCCGTTGTAGTCAGAGAAATAACTTCTCAACCAGTCTAAATAAAAACTACCATAGCGAATATTAGTGGCAATATCAAAAGGATTTCCAGGTTCTTCTTTTTGCAATTCCGCAAGCCAGTTCCAGGTTAGTGGCACAACCTGCATTAAACCTTTTGCCTGAGAAGTCGAAACTGCTCTTGGGAAAAAGGCCGACTCCTGACGCATAATTGCCCAGATTAAGGCGGGGCTTAAGGAATACTTCTGCACCTCCGTCAAAATTTCAGCTTCATATGCCTTTGGATAAGCTAAGCGCCAGGCTCTTGCATCTTGACGAACTCTGGCAGCATCAGCCCCTTGAAAAAGCAGGCTAATGGCTCTTTGAGATTGGCGATACTCGCCAAATGCCTGTAAATATTCAGCGATTGCCAGTTTGTCTTCGGTAGTACTGGCCTGGTTGAGCGCAAAGATGAGTTCGCCTATCGCAGCTTTGTGATTACCCGCTCGAGCTAGTGCATAGGCTTGAGCAAGTACCTCTGGAGAAGTCGAAGCAATTGGTTGCTCCGTTGGAACTGCTAGGGCTTGACCCATCTTCAAAGCAAAAAAAGAATCCGTTGGAATATAGCTTGCGGCTTCTGCTTCTTTGTCTGCAAGACCTAACCTTTGAGCAATTACATAGGCTCTATAAGCAGCGTCATCAGCAAGTTTGCTGCTGCCTTTGGCAAGGTTCAAATACAAAGGTAGCGCGTCCGCAAAACGGTCATCTGCCTCAAGAAAACCAGTCGCCAACCAAACATCATCTGGGTCACCTGTTTGACCGAGCAGGTAAATCGCTTGATCAAGGTCCCCTAAACTCCGCGTTGCTAAAGCTTCACCGTAAAGCGCATCCGCACCCGTCAGGCTAGCAAACGTTTGTTTGGACGCCTCAAAGTCGTTAAGTACAAAAAGCATCCAGGCTTTACCGAGTTTTGCTTCTCGAGAGTCTGGCACTTCATTTAGCCATCGCTCGTAAGCATCCAGCGCTTTAGTGTAGTCTCCCAGACGCCTATAGCTAGGCGCTTCTAATGAAGGAGCAACGCGCCCATCTAAAGCAACAAGAACGTCATCGTAAAGCGCAGCATTCAAAAAGGCATTGGCTCGTTTGAAAGGGTCAGGCTCGAGCCT
>JAHEBB010000112.1 GCA_024642575.1 Trueperaceae bacterium
CTGGCGCAGGCATTATCATTCGGGGCGGGGTTGCCAAAGGCGAACCTGGCGAGGGTTTAGGCATATCTGACAAATGGGCTACTTTTGAGCGAGCTGGGCTAAAGGAACTGCTCGAGCCTGGCGAAACCCCTACCGCATTCTTGCTGCGTTTTACCCTGAGCCACCCTCACTGCCACACTACCATTGTTGGCACCATGAACCCTGAGCATCTAAAGGCAAATATTGCCGTCGCGGAAAAAGGCGCGTTGCCCACAAATGTTTATGAAGAGGCGAAACGGCGTTTGAGTGAAGCTGGCGAAATTCCAGACGACCTATAAACAGACGACCTATAAATTGAATCACCTGTTATCAAGCTTCATTAATCTAAAGACTGTGAACTTTTACTCCGCTATCACTTTTAAAAGCTAGAATGATAGTTGGACTTAGTCCAAACCACACCACCTTAAGCAATGTGACCACCACAGTTTTGGAAGGGATAATGACAAGTTTAGAAAAACGAGTTTTTCGTTTTATCAAGTTTCACCCAGGATGTACCGCACAAGATATAAGAGATAATTATGTTCGCTCACCCAGGCTCGAGCAGGTCGAGGAAATTCTCGAGTCTTTAGTTACTAAAGGCTTTATAAGCTTGAGACAAGAAACCGAGCAAGCATCTGCGTATCAGATCATTGCCAAGACAATAAAAAAAGCAAATTTTGAAGATATTATTATTTCTTAAACAAAGCGCCTAACTGACTCGAGCTGCTCCATAAGCCCTTTGGCATAGCTTGATTTGCTGGCGTCATCAATGGTAACGCGCATATGGAATGCATTGGCATGAATGATTCTCGTGGCACTTAAGGCAAGCGTGACATGGCCTGGGAAAAAGAGTAAATCTCCCATTTGTATATTACTTGGACTGATAGCCTCACCTTGCTCTGCCTGCTGATCAGCATCTCTATTCAAATGGATAGAGAAATGCGAAAAAAGGGTTTGCATTAATCCTGAGCAGTCAAGACCCCAGGCAGTTAGCCCGCCCCAGATATAGGGCGTATCAATAAACCGAGCAGCCAGTTTCGTTAGAGCTAAGGGCGTTATTTCAGAGCGATCTTCGACAGGGCGTAACAAGGTTGCCCGCATATAACCCTTTTGATTTTTTGCCAGCAGGACTTCAACCCAGTTTTTATCCTGACGCATAATCTGTACTTTTGCGCCAAATGGCAATTCCATAACTACTTTTGCTGATACCTTTGGTTCAGCAAAAACATGGGCTCTGGGCACAACCAAGCTATGACTGGCCTCAGGCAAATGATGACTCAAAGATGACAAACGAATCCAGCCGATATACTGATCTTTGACCCTGGCTACCCTTACATAGTCATCTTCTCGGTCATAAACCTTTAACTCATCTCCGTAAATGGCCTCTGAAACGACCTCAGCTTCGGCTTTAGGTTCTTTGAGCAAAAAACTCCGTGACACAGCCACTTTTTGGTAAGAAGGTTCGATAAACGTGACGCGCATATTAAGCTTATGTTGCGCCGCAAATTGGTAAAAGAAAGGTTCAAATTCAGGCGTTGCCAGACCCTGCAATAAACCTCCCTTGGCTTCTACTGAGCAAAATTGGGTACGTTTATCAGGAATTAGTTTTTTGAGTTCTTGACTTAAGATATCTTCGCTATTCATGACTATGTTTGCTTTGAACTCCCTTGTATGTTAGGGCAATAAACCTTAGTTGACTTGCGTTTCGGTTTCTGAGCCACAAGCCTGCCACTCATCTACACTATTATCCTCTTGATAGGGCTTTAATCCTTGAAGGTAACCTGCCCTAGCAATCATATACCCTGCAACGGGTGATGTCAGTAAGAAAAACACCGCAGTAAGTAGAACTCTTTGGGTAGCTGCAAGAGATACAAAAGCAAAGGCCGCGCCGCCAAAAATCCCAATACCTCCTAGGGTAACGAGCTTTGAAGAGGCGTGAAGTCGAGTATAAAAGTCAGGAAAGCGAAACATGCCAATACCCGCTGCCAGAATGAAAACACAGCCCAGTAAAATGAGCAGTTCCTCAATGATATTGCTGCGTATGCTTAATTCCTGTGCTGTTTTAGTCTCGGCAGCAAAAGCAAAACCAAAAATAAGGATAAAGCCTAAAACAGGTTTAAAACCTAATACTAAGTCTTTAGTTTTCATTTAATCACTCTCCGATTTAGGAGATAACGCGCCAAAGCCACCGTACTTAAAAAGCCTAAAATAGAAAATAGAAGGGCAATATCTAAAAGGTCGGTATAGCCTGTTTTAAGTACGATTACAACTACAAGCACTGCCAGATTAGAGGTAAGAAAATCCAGTGCGGTAATGCGGTCTCCCCAGGTTGGCCCCTTTAAAACTCGGTAAAGGGTAAGAATCATGGCAAAAACCAGACAATAAAGCGCTATTGTTAAAACCATTCCTACTCCTAATTCATAAACCCTAAAATCAGGGTTTCTATGCGACTGACACTATCTTTGGCTTTAGCAATATCGGCTTCACCGATAGCATGAGCATAAAGCAGTTTCTTATCTTCTGATACACCCATAGCAACCGTCCCAGGTAGTAGAGTAATTGTTGCGGCCAAAAGCGCAATGGCAGCGTCACTCTCGAGCCTTAGAGGTACAGCAATTACATGAGGGCTAAACTTTGGCTTTAGCGCGAAGGCCAACTTAGCGATAGCAAAATTTGCCATAAATAGCTCCACGAAAAAGCGGTAAACAAAATGCAATACGGCAAAAAAACGACTGACGAAGTTATCCTCTTGCTCGCGTTGTATAACCCCGAGTAAGAAAAGGGAAAAAGCAGCACCCACCGTCAGATTGAATAAACTCAATTCCCCTAAAAATAAGGACCAGAGCAAAGACATCGATATCATAATGAGGAGCTCGAGCATTAATGAGTCTCCTCTTCTACACCATGATCCGTGGGTAAAGGCGGGTCCCCTAGTCTAGGAGCCTGGGTTTCAACTAAAACCGCAGCAATATAAGCTGTATTGCGACTTAGCTGGTCTGCCGCAAAGTTTGCCAAACGGTAAAGGGGGCCGCTAGCAATGGCTAGAAGCACCAGAAGCCCTAGCGAAGCTGCCATCGTTCCTTTCATGCCTGCGGGCAAACTTACTTGATGAACCGCATGACTTTCGCCCCAGAAAAAACCACGCCATATCTCTACTGAAGCATAAAGGAGCAAAAGGCCCGTAACTACTGCCGCAGCAGCAACCCAGTTATTTAGCAATCCCCCTACTTTTAGAGAAGCTGAGATCAGGGCGTATTTAGCAATAAACCCAGTCGTAGGCGGTAAACCTGCTAACGCCAAAGCCGCAATAAAATAGGAAGCCGCAAGCCAAGGGTAGGTATTTAAATGCCCTTCTGAGGTGTACTTAAGTCCAGCAATTTTTTCGGCAAGAGCGGCAATCAAAAAAAGCGTAAAAATGACCAAAACTGTATGAATGAGATAATAAAGTGCAGCGCTTAAACCCATATTTTGACGGGTAAACACACCCATAAGCAGATAGCCAATACTACTGATATTAGCAAAGGCCAGCGTATGTCGCCAGCGAGATTGTGAAATCATGCCAAGGGCACCCACCACCATACTTAGGGCAGCTAAAACAAGTAACAGAGTTTTAATCAAATCTTCTTCAGGAAACATGAGGGTAAAGGTACGAATCAGGCTGTACACCCCAACCTTGGTTAGAAGGGCGGCAAAAAAGGCGCTTGCTGCCGCCGCAGGAACAGGGTAAGAACTGGGCAACCAAAACCCAAGCGGAAAGACCGCCGCTTTGGTAGCAAAGACCAAAGCGAGCATCATGGCTAAAAGACTAAGGCGTGCATCAGGACCATAGCTAGCGGTATGCTGGGCAACTTTAACAGCAATATCTGCCATATTTAAGGTGCCAATAAGCCCGTAAATCATACCGGCTGCAACCACAAAAATCGCTGAGGCAATTAAATTAACCACCACATACTTAAAACCTTCTCTAAGCTGGGGTAACTCATTACCGATAAGTAAAAGACCATACGAGGAAATTAGCATGACTTCAAAAGCAACAAACAGGTTAAAGAGATCACCTGTTAAAAAAGACATGTTTACCCCCATGAGCAAAAACTGCAAAAGCGCTTGAAAACCAAAGCGTTCTCTAAGTTCATTAACCAGTTTAGACTGACCCCGTCTGGGCTCATGCTGCAAGCTCGAGCCTGCAAAAATCACGGTAAGTAAACCCACCAGAGCACTAAGCGCAAGCATAATACCCGTAAGCCCATCAGCAACCAAGCTAATACCCCAAGGCGCAGGCCAGTTGGACATTTGCAGCACCATGACCTTGCCACTTAAGACTGTGTTCAAGATGCTTAAGCTAACTCCAAGACAAAGTAGCGCAGCAAGGCAAGCCAGCACAAAACGCCAGATTCGGCTGGGTAATAAAAGGAGAACCGCCCCACTAAACAAAGGAATCAGAATAGGTAAAGCTAAAAGATTCATGATGGTTCCTTGGTATCACTGAGCTTTTCCTCGGGCCCAAACTCGGGGGAAATGCTGGGTCTTTCTGGGTCAGCGTAACTACCTAGCACTTCTACCGGGTCAGGTTTTTCGGTCATTTCCTGAACATGATCGGTTCCTGTTGCCTGATACGCCCGCAGAGATAAAACCAATAACAACGCCGTCGTTCCAAAGCCAATGACAATAGCGGTCAAAATCAAAGCTTGAGGTAAAGGGTCAACATAAGGACCTTCAACATCTAAGAGGGGCGGAGCAGCCAGACCCGTACCTGCACCCGCTAATAAGATGGCAATATTAATACCATAGGAAATAAGCGATAACCCCAAAATCACTCGAATGAGCGCTCGAGACAAGACCATAAACACACCTGCACCCACCAAAAGGGCTGCCAGTAAGGGTAATAAGAGTTCCATTACTGCGCTTCCTCAAGGTTGTCTTCCGCCAACAGGTCAATAATGGTCAATGTCGTACCAATGACAACTAAAAATACGCCCAGGTCAAACAGCGCTGCGCTGGCCCATTCAAAATCTCCAACAAAAGGCCAGCGAGTATGCCCGTGGGCGCTTTTTAAAAAGGCATCCCCTAAAAGCATAGGAAAAGCGCCTGTAGTCATAGCGATAAGTAGACCTATTGGAACCAGCGTTTTAGGCTCGAGCCTTAATAGTCTTCGGTCAAGGGACATTCTCGCCAAAAGCGCAGTCACCGCAACAATTAAGCCTGCAATAAAACCGCCCCCAGGTGCATTATGACCCCTTAAGAAAAAGTGAAAGCCAATGGCCAGAAGCACAAAAACGATAGGCATCGCCAGCGTTTTAAAAACAATTTCAGGATATCTGGTCATCTTGTGACTCCGCTTTGGCACGTTTAACTGCAATCTTTAAAAGGGCAAATACCGAAATGGCAACGATACTAAGTACAGTAATTTCCCCCATGGTGTCATAACCACGAAAATCGACCAAAATAACATTGACTACGTTATATCCACCGCCAATAGATTTGCTGTAATCAAGATAAAAGTCTTTGATCCGATCGGCGATAGGCGTCTGCACAGCTACTAGGGTAGTAAACAAGGTAGCAGCGACCCCTAAGGAAATTAGCCCATCCAGTAGGGTAAGTGAACGTGGGCGCAAATAAGTGCTAAGCCTGGGCAAAAATCTAAACACAGATAAAAACAAAATAATGGTGACCGTTTCAATAAGGAGTTGCGTAAGCGCCAGATCAGGTGCACTTAAAAGCACAAATAAAAGCGTTGAGGCAACCCCGGCAAGGCCTGCAAAAATAATGGCAGAGAGTCGGTTGGTTGCTGACAGTACCCCAACAACATCCGCCAAAATAAGCAAAGCAACTAGCCAGAATGCCAAGGGAACCCCTGTTAGCTGAGCAGGCCAGTAACGCCACAAAACGGTTGCGCCAATCAGTCCAAAAGTCGCCACAATGATGCGTAAGTGCGTCGCAAAACTAGCACCCTGGGTTTTGTGGGTAAACCAGCTTGAAAAATGCTCGAGCCCGGCTAAACTTTTATAGTAAATCGTATTGTTATTCCAGGCTGGCGTAAGGGCTTGCTGAACACGGTGAAAGCGGTCACGCCCCAAATGCAAAAGTACACCTAAAACCCAGGTAAGCACGCTTAATCCCAGAGCTAGATTAAAACCGTGCCAGAGGTACAAATGCTCTGCTTCATAGCCAAAGCTTGGCGCTGCCAGACCAGTAAACCAGACAGCCAGCGTATCGGACTTAAAAGTCAAACCTTTCAAAGGATTGATCTTTAAAATACCAAAGGCAATAACCGCCAAACTCAGGGGAGCAGCAGGTAACCATAGGCGGTAAGAAGCCTCATGGACATTGGGGTTTTCACAGCGAAATGGGCCAAAAAAGACCTTTAAAAATCTTAAGGAGTAAGCAAAGGTCATAATGCTGCCCGTTACCGCAATCAGTATTGGTAAAAAACCTTCGTGAACCATGCCTTCGTAAAACAGTTCTTTAGAAATAAAGCCGCCAAAGATAGGCAAACCTGCCATACTTAAAGCCGCAGGCAGAGCAACAATAAAGGTCAGCGGCAACTTGCGCCTTAAGCCACTCAGCTTGCTGATATCCCGCGAGCCTGTCTCATGATCGATGATGCCCACAACCATAAAAAGAGCGGCCTTAAAGGCTGCATGATTGACCAGATGCGCGGTCGCAGCAAAGGCGTGACCTGAGCCATATAAAGACATCAGTATGCCCAGTTGCGAAACAGTCGAGTAAGCAAGCAGCGCCTTAAGGTCATTTTGCCTTAGCGCGAGATAAGAACCCCAAAACATGGTTGCCAAACCTACATACATAATAACGAGAGAAAAGACGCCCCAATCGAGCAAAAAGCCAAACTTGGCGACCAGAATAACCCCAGCTTTCACCATAGTGGCGCTATGTAAAAAAGCTGAAACAGGGGTTGGTGCTTCCATGGCGGTAGGTAGCCATAAGTGAAAGGGTAATTGGGCAGATTTGGTAAAAGCCGCAATAAGCAAAAGAACCAGAGCAGGTATAAAAAGAGGGCTCGAGCGCAAGGTCGCCAAGTCCAACTCAGAAATCTGCTGCGTCCCTCCAGCAATACTTAGCAAAATGACAGCAACGAGTAAGGCCAAACCTCCAAGAGCCGTTATAACAAGCGCTTTTTCGGCACCATCTTGTGAGGCTTTGCGGCTACCCCAAAAGCCAATCAGTAAAAAACTACTGATAGACGTTAATTCCCAAAAGGCAAACAGGGCAATGAGATTGTCGGCGAGTACCAGACCCAACATAGCGCCCCCGAAACTCAGCAGATAGCTATAAAAACGTCCATGACGTTCCGTTTTGCCTAAGTAGGCTGCAGCATAAGCCAAAATAAGGATGCCTATAGCCGCAACAATGAGCGAAAACATCAGTGAAAACCCATCTGCTCTAAAATCGACCCTTAAGCCAATGGCGCTCACCCAGTCAAAACCCGCCTCTAAAGGTACATTGGACCTGGCTGCGGGAGCATAAGGAATTAAAAAGAGGGTAGGCACAAAACATAAAATGAGGGGATAACCCGCTCGAGCCTTTAACCAACTCCCCAAATAGGGTGCTACTAAGGCACCCATAAAAGGTGCCATAACGCTAAAAACAAGCAGAAATTCAGGCGTCACAGCAAACCCCATAAAAAAACGTAAATCTCATCATTATTTACCACTTTAACGGTTAAGTCTAAGCCTCTGTAAAGGGACAAACTGTGGTGCTTATACCCTTTCCGATTCATTCTTAAGGAATTAATAGCGATCTTTGATCATTGAAACGAATACCGAACCCGATCTCAGCTGTAAGCTAGCGGGATGGCGCGGTATAAATCTCGTTAGCGTTTATTAGGCGTATTATCGGGTTTGGTATTAATCAAAAACAGCCGCTTACTCCTGGGAAAATTTTTCCGATAAGTCTAGTAAAGTTAAATAGTTTTCAAGCTGACTATAATCGCCTACTTTGTAGCCATCTACATAAAGCGTAGGTGTCCCGCGAATGCCAATCTGTACCCCAGCATCATAAGCAGCTTGAACCACATCAGCAAACTGGCGTTCTGCCAAACAAGTGGCCATGCCCTCGCTACTTAAGCCAATATCTTCTGCCAAACGCACAAAATAGCTACTGGCATCAGATAAACCTTGCCAGGCCTGTTGTCTGGCAAAAAGATTATCGTGATAAGGCCAGAACGCGTCTGGGTCATTGGCTGCAACGACACATTCGGTTGCCTCTGCTGCTGGAAAAGCATTGGGGTGAATGCTGATAAGAGGAAAATGGTGATATTCAAAACGTACATCCCCTCTGGCCAAAAGCTCGTTTTTAATGCCTTCATAGGCAGTATTGACAAAGCGCGCACAATAAGGGCACTGAAAATCGCTAAATTCACGAATCACATGTTTGGCATCGGCAGGGCCAAGGGTATGGGTGCCAACAGGAAATAAAGAAGTATCTATCTCGCTAAGCTCGAGCGAGAACTCAATCATATAAGGCGCTTCTGAGCCTGTAACATCAATGGTTAAAATATATTGCTCAACCCCTAGAGGTGTAGGCCCTTTATCGGTAAGTTCCCCAATCCGTTCTTCAAAAAAGGTCTTTACAGGCCCTGACATGCCTTCCCCATAGCCACTGGCATAGCCAATCAGATCAGATGCAAGCGGGATATTGGTTTCACTAAGGGGGCCTTTGCCTGTCACTTTAAATAGTACTCCCCCGCGTTCTTCAAGCTCAAAACGGAAATCCTGACCGGCAAAATAACCCATTACCGTTTTTAAAGGTTTATAAGCGTCAAGGGCAAGCTCGAGCTGGTCAACAGGTTTGCCAATCTGCGCAGATACCCAACCCATGGCTAAGAGAAGCACTATCATTATCCTTTTCATTTCAATTCCTTTCTGTGAGTACCAAACGCCTGGCCTCGGTGACTCGTTCTAGTTCCGTTAAGCTTATCCTAAGCAGGGCTGATTGGGTGCCACCACCGCCATAAACTTCTTCATGCTCGAGCCTCAAGTCATCCATCAGCGTCATTAACTTTTCTTTATGACCAAAAGGAGGCATCGCTCCTACCTCAAAACCCGTAATGGCCAGAGCCATTTCAGCACTGGCAAATTTTATTTTACGTCTTGAGATGTCTAGGGCAGCAGCAAGCGCCTTGTAATCAATCCGCGCTTCGCCTGCTGCAATGACCAAAAAAGGCTTGTCTTCTAGCAAAAATACCAGACTCTTGATAATTTGCGAACTTGCTACCCCTAGTGCCTTGGCGGCATCTGGCACGGTTGGGGTAGGAATACCAGGATAAACAAGGGTCGCCTTTATGCCATTTTCGTCAATAAATGTTTCCAGTGACCTGTCATTAAGCATAGTCAACATAGGTTTACTGAATTCCGTAAACCGACTTAAATTTCTGGTTTAGATACTGAATATAAGGTTTTGCTGTTAAAGCCTGCCCCGTAGCCTTGGTTACCAGCTCAGCTGGCGTATATTTGCTGCCATGCTGATGAATAGTTTCGCGGAGCCAGCCTAAAAGGTTGTCAAACTCTCCTTTTTTCATATCTTCAACGATATTTGGATAAGCACGTTGCGCGGCCTCAAATAGTTGTACGCTCATCAGATTTCCTAAGGTGTAGGTCGGGAAATAGCCAATAATGCCTTCTGACCAGTGGACATCTTGCAAACAACCTTGAGCATCGTTGGGCGGCGTGATACCTAAATAACGCTGATATTTTTCATTCCAGGCTTCAGGTAAGTCAGCAACCTTGAGATTTCCTTCTAATAAGGCAAGCTCGAGCTCAAAACGCACCAGAATATGCATATTATAGGTAACTTCGTCTGCTTCTATCCGTATAAGGCTAGGTTCAACCTTATTAATAGCTCTATAAAAGTCAGCCAGTGAAACCTCAGCCAGATTTTCAGGAAAATGCTTTTGTAAGCTAGGATAATAGCCCTGCCAAAAACTCTGTGAGCGACCCACCATATTTTCATAAAGGCGAGACTGCGACTCATGAACACCCAAGCTTACAGCCGTACCTAAGGGCGTACGGTGATACTTATCTGCAATCCCTTGCTCATACAAAGCATGCCCTACTTCATGAATGGTGCCAAAAAAGGAACTCGCAAACCAGTTTTCCATATATTTGGTGGTAATGCGCACATCATATTTACTAATATCTTGAGCAAACGGGTGAACGGTTGGGTCAAGGCGACCATGCTGAAAGTCATAGCCAATTAGCCTAGCAACGTCTTCAGAAACCTCGCGCTGCCTATCAATAGAATAAGCCTGATGCATAAGACCATTATCAATCTGCTTAGCCTCTCCTAGCACCTTAAGTAGCTTAACGGTTTCTTCGCGCAATTCGGCAAACATGGGTTTAAGCTCAGCTACGGTAGAACCCATTTCATATTGGTCATGTAAAGCATCATAAGGGTGGCTGTCATAGCCTAGATAGTCTGCCTGCTGACGCACTAAATCAAAAATCTTGGTCAAATCTTCTTCAAAGAGCTTAAAGTTATTTTGAGCTCGAGCTTTTAACCAGGTCGAAACCGCCCTGGAGCGCTGCAATGTCAAGGTTTCAACAAATTCTGCGGGGAGTTTGCTGGCTTGTTCAACATTTCTGCTGGCACGCGCTAAGAGACGACCCTCATCACTCTCTTCAGCAAAATTTTCTTTACTTAAGGCCGCCAGAAAATCTTTCATGCGGTTACTGGTCATCAGCTCATGAATGACACTATTTAGGGTAGCAAGCTGCTGCGCTCTGGTTTCATGCGCACCCTCGGGCATATAAACGTTTTGATCCCAGGACAGTAAGCTCGAGCTTTGTTTTAAATCTTCAATACGCCCATAAAAGGCTTTAAATTCGGCAAGTTTTGACAAAAGAAACTCCTTTATGCCTTCAGTCTACCTACAAAGACCCTAAGCAATATGCCCTTAGTACAACAAAATAATTGGCCAAATAATGCTTTAAGATGACTTTAATAAGCTAAAGTTTCCTCGATAGAGAAACATTGCAATGTTTCTCTCATGAATTATATTGTAGTTAAACATACTATAATTGATTAATTTTTCTTAATTGGAAAGTTGAGGAATGGGAGGATATATGAGTGTTTTAGAAAGTTTATTTGAAGAGTATCAGCAGTTAAAAACCCTGGTTTTTGAGTTTGAAAAAACCAATCAAGACCTTCAGGCAAAGTTAGAAGGTGAGGGAAAATCGGACTCAAGTAGTGCGCTCGAGCCTCTTAAAGCTAAAATTGCAGAACTTGAGGTAAAAAACCAGGAGCTTCTGGCTCAACTTACTGAGCAAGCCAAGCTTTTAGTAGAGAAAGATAAAGAAATTGCCTTTCTAACCAACAAACTTAAAGAGCAATCTAACCTTTCAACTACTTCCCAATCCCAAAGTCCCTTACCCAGTCGAATGCTCCAACCAACTCAACCCCCTTCAACAACTGAAGCATTAAGTATCATTGAGAATTCTGGACTTTTTGACAGGACCTGGTATTTGCAACAATATGCTGACGTCGCTAAAAGTGGCATGAATCCAGCTGAGCATTATCTGCTTTTTGGAATGGCTGAAATGCGCAACCCCGGCCCTGGTTTTAATACAGCCAGTTATCTCAGGCAACATCCAGAATTGTTGCGCAGCAAAGTAAATCCCATTATTCATTATGTAAAGCAGCAGTCTCAAAAAAGCCTTGCCTAAGTTTTGACATTTAGCCTTAAGTCTAAAAACCCTGGCAAAAGATGACTGTAATCATCCTTAATCGTCTGGTACTTTTCTCAGAAGACCGTTCGTAAAGGGCATGCTATCTTGAGAGGATATGAATCTTGAACTCTCTAACGCCACACGCGATGTTTTAAGCCGTGAGCGTAATGAACTTGCCGATTTGCATGCCCTACTAAGCCGCTTAGACGCTAGTGAGGCCGACCTCAAAGACCTAAAAACTGCTCTGAATGATTTGGAAGGGGTTTTTTTACTGGTTGTTTGCGGTGAGTACAATGCAGGTAAATCTAGCCTTTTAAATGCTCTGCTTGGCGCGAAGGTTATGCTCGAGGGCGTTACCCCGACCACCGACCGCGTAACCATTGTTAGTTATGGCCCAGAAGCCAAAGAGATCGAGACCTCAGCAAATCTGATGCGCCGTGAATATCCAGCAGAGATCCTTAAGGATGTCGCTTTTGTCGATACGCCAGGTACGAATGCCGTCATTCAAGAACATCAGGAGCTTACCGAAAAGTTTATCCCTCGAGCTGATTTAGTACTTTTTATTACCAGTGCAGATAGGCCCTTTACTGAGAGTGAGCGGAAATTCTTAGAGCTTATTGGGTCTTGGGGTAAAAAAATTATTATCTTAGTTAATAAGCTAGACATTCTTGAGCAAGTTGAGGAGCAAGACAAAGTGCTTGAGTTTGTCAGGCAGCATGCCCAAAAAACGCTGGGCGTAAGCCCTCAGGTTTTTGGCGTTAAGGCCAAGGCTGCTTTTAGGGCCAAACAAGAAAATAACCGAGCTGAACTTGCCAAAACAGGTTTGCCCGAAGTAGAAACTTTTATTTCAAGTGTCCTTGCCGAAGAGGAACGTGTCAAACTTAAGCTTTTAAACCCTCTCGGCGTCGCCCAGCGCTTAGGTAGGGATTACCAAGACATTTTAAAGGGTCGGCTCGAGCTTTTAGAAGACGACCGTAAAACCTTAGAAGATGTCGATAGACAACTCGTACATTACGAAAAAGATATCAAACGCGATTTTGAAAACTATATTGCTCGTATCAAAACCGTACTCCTGGAAGTGGAAAAGCGTGGAGATGCTTATTTTGATGACACCATTCGTTTGCGCAATGTCATCAATCTGGTCAATAGCGAGCGCATTAAACAAGATTTTGAAGCCAGAGTGATACGCAACGCTGACCGAGATGTTGACTTAGCCGTGAGCGAAATGGTTGATTGGTTCTTACAGAAAAACCTTAATCTCTGGGAAGATGTCATGCAGTTTGTCAATGAACGCCGCACAGCTGGGGAAAAGCGCATTATGGGTGAAGTGGGTGGGCGCTTTCAGTATGATCGTGAAGCGCTTATTCGTAGCTTAAGAGAAAAGGCCAATACTGTTTTAGAAGGCTACGATGAAGAGGGAGAAGCTAGCCGCCTCGCGGATAAGTTGCAAAGCTCGGTTTTCCAATCGGGTATTGGTTTGGTTGGAGGCATCGGCTTAGGGGCAGCTATTTTGGCCTTTGTCTCGAGCGCTGCCTTAGACATTACGGGTGTAACGCTTGGCTTAACCCTTGCTGGTATAGGCTTGTTTATTATCCCCAGGCGCAGACAACAAGCCAAAAAAGAATTGCATGACAATATGCAAACCTTAAGAGACGGTTTAGAAGAAAGCATCGGCAAAGAGTTTGAAACAGAATTGCGTAAAGCCAGCGAAAAGCTCCATAATGCCATTGAACCCTATACCCGCTTTGTGCGTAGCGAATTAGAAAGGCTTGACGGGCTTAAAGGGGAGCTCGAAACTTCAAAAATCAAGCTTGAAGGATTAAGGAAAGATGTTGAAGGTTTAACATAAAGACTTATCCACTTTAAGGTATCGTTAGCCATGAGGTCGGGTATTATCGGTTTGCTTCTTGTGGGGTTATTGGCATCTTGCGCCCCAAAGCTAGGGAGTGAAACCGTTGTTTTACCTGATAGTTCACCTAAACAAACTGGGCTCGAGCATGCCCCTGAGCCTGTAACTTCTTCGACCAAACCGACAACTTCTTTAGCTACTACCGCCAGCCAAAGCCTTGACTACGCCCTTCCCCTTCCTAACCCCAGCATCTTAAGCCGTTTTGGTGAGCAAGGTTCAGGGATTATCTTGCGTACCTCGCAGCCGGGAGAGGCGGTTTATTCCGTACAAAGCGGCATTATTACTGAAATGTCCAAATTT
>JAHEBB010000113.1 GCA_024642575.1 Trueperaceae bacterium
AGAACCAGATCAGGCTCGAGCGCAACCAGAGCTTCTAAATTGGGGCTAAAAGCACTGCCCAGTTTAGGAAGTTCATTAACCCTTGTAGGGTAATTACTAAAGTCATCAACGGCAATCAGTTTGTCGCAAGCGTTTAGTGCGCAGACCGTTTCGGTCTGGCTAGGAATCATGCTGATAATGCGCATGGGTTCAGCTTTTAGGCTAAGCTCATTACCCAAATTATCCGTTAAGGTCAGGGGATAGGTTGTAGCAAAAGCACTGCTCAGAACAAAGAAACCTATAAAAAGGAAAGAAAGATACTTATAGTTCACAAAAGCCTCCTACGGGCTCTTGCGGGAAAAAGAAAACCATCCTATCAGGATGGCACAGTTAAGGGTTCGCCTTGAACTGTCCTTCCTCGTCCGCGCAAGGGGTACATTGCAAAATTAGACTGGTATTCGGGCTTAAAGCTCGAGCTAAAAAGAAGTGTCCTTGGTTTCTTCTCGCTCTGCTCGGGTTTTGGTTTTTAAACCAAAACCGAAAGCTTTTTACCGTTGCGGGACAGCGCTGGACTTTCACCAGACTTCCCCAGACATAATCTTGGCCTTTCGGCTAGCTGTAAGCTTACGAGCTTTGCTTCGGGCTTGTCAATATCGCTTTAGGGAGACAAACTTAAAGGTCAGGGCTTAGCTCGAGCGCAAATCTCTCTGAAATTTCTTTGGCTATTTCTTTAACGCTTAACGTATCCGTCCAGAGAAAATCCCTAGCGTCGAGTTGATGTAAACCTTCGAGGCAGCGCTCGAGCTGCTTTGCTGGCCAGGTCGTCTCATCATTGCCACGATTTTTTAAGCGATTTAGAATAGTGGCTTTAGCTGCCAAAAGAATTACGTGATGGACGCTTAAACCTTCCTCACGTAAGCTTTGGATGATTTCAGCAAAATACGCTGGCTTGACTAAGGTCATAGGCACAATCAAAGGTGCTTGAAGATGATTCGCTGAATGTTGCAGGGTTTTGGTAACCATGTTGCGCCATAAGGGAAAATCCTGAAAATCATCCTTTTGCCCATCGGGTGGTGTCAATTTACGAATGACAAAGCCGATTTCCTCAGGGTCAAAAAGAAAACTTTCGGGCAAATGTGCCTGTAAATAATCGGCAACCGTCGTTTTACCGACACCAAAGGGCCCATTTAGCCAGATGATAGGTGCAGGCATGGTTTATATCTCTCGCAAAAATACTTGCAATAAAATAGAAGGCTTTATCATCGTCTTAGGGAACTAAACGCACTTGAAATTAGCTAGATTGTTCCAACATACTGCGTTCTTCTTTACCAAACGGGCTTTGCTCTAATGCCCAGGTGACGGCCTTAGAAATATCATAAGGCACACGCTTAAATTGGATATCCCAATGTTCACCCTGTTTTTCTAAAAGCAGCCAACGTGCGACAAAGTAACCATCCAGATAGCGTGAAACAGGGCCCACATTTATAAACTGTGTACCACTTAATGAACGTAAAACTTCGCGGTGGGTGTGTCCGACGACAAATACCTTAGCATTTGGGAATGTTTGAGCTTGCTCAAGTAAAGCGGCATCAGGTTTTTGGCTTAGCCCCTTCTCTGAAAAGTTAAATAGTAAGGCACTGAGCGGGTCAGTTAATGCACCGTGAGCAATAACGACTTCACCGTCAGCAAGTTCGGCGGTAGTTGGCAATTCAGCAAGTTCTGAGGGTGCTTCATAGGGAAGTTTGGAGCGTAACCAGCTGCCAAAGGCGTGAGCGCGTTCATCCAGCGAGTCAAACTGGGTGGAAAGCATATCATCGGTATTACCACGTACAGTTACAGCGCCAAGGCTTTGCTGTAGAGTCCAGGCACCTGCTGGGTCTGCTGCGCCCCAAACCTGATCGCCTAAGTTAGCTAAGGCATCGGGCTTATAACGTTCAATATCTTTTAGGACAGCCTCGAGCGCAAAGCGATTACCGTGAACATCTGAAAAAAGGGCAAGTTTCATGATTTAGCTTAGCAGATGAGATGATGGAAGATAGAAAAAGAAAGTCTTACTTGTTACTTAAGCCCTTTTATGCCCTATTGACTGATTTTTAGTACACTATAAACACTATGACTAAGTTATTAGAAAAGGCTTTTTCTGAAGCGTCAAAATTATCAGAGCAAGATCAAGATGCAATTGCTGGCGTAGTCTTGGCAGAACTTGCTTCAGAAGAGCGTTGGAATGAGCTTTTTGCCAACTCCCAGGATATGCTTGCAGAGCTTGCTGGAGAAGCATTAGCCGAACATAAAGCAGGTAAGACAAAAGTTCTTGACTGTAACGATTAATGCGCTCTGAAACAACTCAAAAGTTCTGGAAAGCTTATGAGCACCTTGATGAGACCGTCCAGAAACAAGCTCGAGCCTCCTATGAACTTTTTCGTAAAAACCCCTACCATCCTAGCCTTCATTTCAAGCAAGTCCATAGCAAACTTCCCGTTTATTCAGCTCGTGTAAATCTTAATCATCGGGCGCTTGGCATTCTTGAGCAAGATACTATTATCTGGTTTTGGATTGGGCCTCACGAGGATTATGAAAAGATAATTTCTCGCCTTTAACGGTGACTTAAGTGGTTACAGCTTTTTGACTGCTGGGTTTTTGAATTTGTACACGCTCGAGCGCTAGGGTTCTATCGGGTAATTTAAGTTTGCTATGGTTTTTGTCGTAATTGCTTAAAAAGATGGATACCGCAGCTTGCAAGTCAGAGAGGGCGGCAACGACATCATCCTTAGTGCCATTAATGAGGCTTAAGCTGTTATTGCTGGCAGTTTCAAGCTCTTGCAGGTTCTCAATCAGCTCTTTTTCAATCTGGGTCATAAAAATAGGGTTTTTGGCAATGAGATAGGTCTTGCGCCAAGTTTCGTACTTTTTGTCATCAGCGAGGGAAAAGTTGACCACATCGGTATCGCTTTTAGGGATTTTTTTGTCGCCTTCAATGCTTCTAATCCAATCATTTAAAGAATCGGGCAGGGTGTGGCCTTCGAGGTTAAGTTTTTTTTCTTTGACAGCCATTTTCAGGCTCGAGTACAGTTCTTTAATGTGATTGCGATTTTTAATCTCAAAGGCAGGGTCTTTAAGTAAATCGGTAAATAAAACGGGCATAGGTCTCCTTATACAGTAAATCTTCGTGTTTAAAGTATACCTTAAATAATAAGGTGCACATGTTGGCTAAGTAAAGCCTTGCTAAAGCTATTTTCTAGTGATTCATCATAAACTTTACCTATCTCGGTTAGACTGAGGTGTGCAGCCTTTTCCTCTTTTTCTTGCCCTAAAGCATATTCGTAGACGCAGCTTACAAAGTTTGCTGACTATTTTAGGGGTTGCTGTTGGCGTTATGGTACTGGTTACGGCTTTATCGCTTACCAATGGTTTTATTGCCGAATTGGTAAAGAGCACCTTAAAAGCAACGCCGCACATTACGCTAAATGGTATGGCGGGCGAGACCTTTGCTAACGATCAAGCTGTTATGGAAAAACTTATGTCAAATCCAGAGGTGGTTGCGGTATCACCGTATATTCAAACGCAGGTGCTTATTTTTAGACGGGCAAATGCTGAATTGGGTTTGCGGGCTACCAATGGTTATACTCAGCTTTTAGGCATAGACCCTGCGCTCGAGCAACAAGTGTTAACTGATTTACCCGAGCTTTCGCAGCAAGCCGAGCTTTTGGCAGGGGGCGATGCTATCATCATTGGCCGCTCGCTAGGCTTAAGACAACTGGGCGTCATTCCTGGCGATGAAGTTTATATTTCCAATGCTGATCTAAAGCGCAAAAAGTTTGTGGTTGCCGATACCTTTCGAGTTGGCAATGAACTCATTGACGCGCTCGTTTCGTATACAGATATTCCAACTTTGCAAGACTATCTGGGTGTAGATAATGAAATTAGTGGTTACCATATCCGCATAAAAAATCCTGATGATGCCAGTCGGGTTGGGCAAGCATTGGGGGCTGAAACGGGTTTACTGGCTTACTCGTGGCAGTCGCTTTTTAGTGGTCTTATTGAACAGCTTAAGATGCAAAAAGCGCTAATTGCGGTGGTCGTTTTTCTTATTGTCTTGGTAGCAGCGATGGGTATTGCCAACATCCTGATTTTGACAGTAGCAGAAAAGACCGAAGAAATTGCCATTTTAAAAGCGATGGGCGCGTCGCAGCGGCAGATTGTGACTACCTTTACGCTCGAGGGTCTCATTCTTGGCGGAACAGGCACGCTTCTTGGCGCACTCTTAGGCTTTGGCATCAGCCTTTACTTTAAGCTCAAACCTTTTCCTTTACCGGGCGACCTCTATTTTATTACTGCCTTGCCTGTAGATATGCAGGCGTTTGATTTTATCTGGGTTTGCGCCTTGTCACTGGCAACCAGCATTATTGCCGGAATTGTGCCAGCAAGGCGGGCAAGTGGTTTAAATCCTGTAGATATTTTGCGCTAGGAATCAGTCGAGTTGTTCTCATAAATGCAGATGTTTTAAATCCTCCCCAACCCTCCTTTAGGAAAGGAGGGAGCAAGATGAAGGAGGGGGTAAAAAAGTTTCCCCCTTTTTAAAGGGGGACTAAGGGGGATTTAATGCTTTTCTTTTACTCGAGCCAGGTCTCTCTGAAACTCAAATAGCCTGTGTTCTGATAGTGTTTAAAGCCTTTGACATTTTTGCCATGAGCTTCGTACTGCGCAGAGTGGAACAAGAAGATCATAGGAGCTTCTTTTAGGATGAGTTCTTGAGCTTGAGTGTATATAGCTTTGCGCTCATTGGGGTCTGAAACCTGACGGCCTTGTTCTAACAGTGCATCAAGCTCTGCGTTGCTGTAGCCACCAAAGTTACCTGTGCCACCCGTATGAAATTGGTCATAGAGATAGTCATCGGGATCAGCTAAACCAGAGTTGCCAAGAATGGTGGCGCTAAAGTCGCCTGCTATGACTTTGGGTAAGTAAACGCTCCAGTCTTCAGCTACAATGTTCATTTTAATACCAATATCTGCCAGATTGGACTGGATGATTTCGGCAGGCGTACGCAAGAAATCGTAGGTGCTGGTTACATACATATCAAATTCAAAGCCTTCGGCAAAGCCAGCTTCAGCCATAAGTTCTTTGGCTTTTTCAACATCACGGCCTATGTAGGGGCTCGAGCTAATGCCATAAAACGCGGTACTTGGGATGGTTGTACCGTCAGCAGCTACGCCACCTGTACCAAACAGCGCTACATCAACCACAGCTTGCTCATCAATGGCATAAGACATAGCTTCGCGTACCAGCGTGTTATCTAGCGGAGCGACACTGGTATTGATATAAATGCTGCGGAAATTGGTTGCCAAACCACCCACAACTTCAACATTGGAGTCGGCTCTTAATATGTCTACATCAGGGGCAGGTACATATTCAATCCAGTCAACATTACCGGTTTGTACGGCAGTTGTGCGTGCGGTGGGTTCAGGGTAAAAAGTAAAGGTGATGCCATCTAAATAGGGTAGCTGGTTGCCATCGGCATCTTTAGCCCAGTAAGCATCATTCTTTTCAAGGACCATACGGGTTTGAGGGATGTACTCAACAAACTTAAAAGGACCTGTACCAACAACCACATCATTTAGGTCATTGTTATTGGCCATAGCTACAGCTTCAGATACGATAGCATTCATGCTAAACGCTAATTTGGAAAGAAGGGGGCTAAACGGTTTATCAAGCGTAAGGACAACCGTGCTGTCATCTGGCGCTTCAATGTTTGAAATAACCTCAAAGTCACCTGCTCTAGGCGAAGCAACATTGGGGTCTTTGATGCGGTTGAGAGAAAAAGCCACGTCCGAGGCTTTTAGCGGGTCCCCATTATGGAAACTTACCCCTTGACGCAGATGAAAAGTCCAGGTGAGACCATCGTCTGAGGTTTCCCAGCTTTCAGCCAGGTCGGGTACAATTTCAAGATTTTCATTAAGCATGACCAGCGTATCGTAGGTATTTTCAAGCATATTGCGCGTGGCAGTTGCTTGCGATGTATGGGGGTCAAGTCCGACGGGGTCGGTTTGCATGCCTGCACGCAAAACGCCGCCATACTTGGGTTGGGCCAGGGCAAGACCTAGACCACAGATAAGAAGGAAAAGGACGAATCGTTTCATTTATACCTCCCGTGAGCGCTCGAGCCTTGGCTCAAACGACACACTGTTTTACTTACTCTAACGTTTCAGACGAGGGTCAAGCGCATCGCGCAGACCGTCTCCCAAAAGGTTAAAGCCAAGTACAATAATCATAATAGCCAAACCAGGAGCAATCGTTGCCCAGGGGCTAAGTGCTAAAAACCGCCGATTTTCTGAAATCATCTGCCCCCAACTTGGGGCGGGTGGCGGTGTACCTAAACCTAAAAAAGATAAACCTGCTTCAATTAAAATGGCATAAGCCAAACGCAAAGTTATTTCAATAATTAAAGGAGCCAAAGCGTTAGGTAAAAGGGTTAGAAAAAGGGTACGCATATCAGAACTACCCGAAGCGCGACTGGCTTCAACAAAAAGTTCTTCACGGATGGCTAAGACGGCGGCCCTTGCAACTCTGGTAAAAGGCCCAATATAAACCACGGCAATAGCAATCACCAGACTGGTAAAACCACTACCAAAAAAAGCCAGCAGAGCAATCGCCAAAAGAATAACAGGAAAGGATAAAAGAATATCGGTAAAGCGCATAATGACGACATCAAGCCAACCGCGGTAGTAACCAGCCAATAAACCTAGAAAAGACCCTATAAGCGTTGCCAGTGCAATCGAGCTAAAGGCAACAGCAAGTGAGGTGCGCCCACCATAAATGATGCGTGAGAGCGTGTCCCTGCCATATTGATCTGTCCCTGCTAAGTGCTTTACGGAGGGGCCTTGTAAACGGTCAGGGGTATTAAGTTCAATGGGGTCATAGGGAGCTAGGAAAGGGGCAAATGTTGCGGACAAAATAACCAGCAAAATAAGGATAAGCCCAATAAGTCCTGAGGGGTTTTTGAGCAAGCGTTGCAGTGAAGCTAAAAGAGGATGTTTTGACCTTACCCGCTTAAGCTTTTGAGGTGTTGGTGACATACTTGAATCCACAGCTTCTAGGCATCCCCTTTACTGAAAGGTTTGCTCACAAAAAAAGCTCTAACCATAACGAATCCTTGGGTCAATCAGTGAATAAATCAAATCCACCAGAAGATTAACCACAATAAACGAAGCTGCAATGACAATGACAGCGCCTTGTACGACGGGGTAATCACGTAAATTTATGCCCTCGAGCGCAAACCTGCCTACCCCGGGCAAGCTAAAGACCTGCTCAATAATGATTGCGCCGCCTAAGAGCGAACCAAACTGCAAACCAATCACGGTAATAACAGGAATCAAAGCATTTCTTAGCGCATGGCGGTAAGTGACATTGTGCTCAGCTAAGCCTTTGGCTCTGGCTGTTCTAATGTAATCACGCCCTAAAATCTCGAGCATGCTCGAGCGCACTATCCGCGTAATAGCTGCTGCCAAAACGAGACCTAACGAAACCGAGGGCAAAATCATGTGTATTAAATTTTGACCTAAGGATTCCTGCATCGGGATATAACCCGCAGGAGGTAATAAACCCAGTTTTAGAGAAAACAGCAAAATCAGCAAGATACCTAGAAAAAACCCGGGAATCGACAAGCCAAGTAAAGCAAAAATAGAAATGATGGAATCTGCCGTTTTTCCCCGATAAAGAGCCGCTACTACCCCCAGTGGAATTGCGATAAGTAGTGCCACGATGAGGCTTAAGATGGTGAGCTCGAGCGTAACAGGAAAGCGCAAGGCCAAATCTTGCAAAATCGGCCTGCTAGTTCGTAATGAACTGCCTAAATCCCCCTGTAAAGCTGCACCTAACCACTGACCAAACTGCTCATGAATGGGCAAATCAAGCCCAAACATGCGCCGCATTTCATCCATGCGTTCAGCGGAAACATTGCCATCAATCCCGACCAGTTGCGTAACCACATCGCCAGGAACGGCACGCATAAGCAAAAAGGTAATAATCAATACACCAAAGAGCGCAGGAATAGCCAGAAAAAGTTGTCTTAAGAAGTAAAAGATCAAGGCTAAACCTTTCTAGGAAATGTGCAGGTGAAAACAAAACTTAGGCCAACTAGGCTCGAGCTGGCTTGAAAGAGATTATACCTATATTAGTCCACTTTGTTACGCAGTGTTCTTTTGAAAAGCTTGTTATTTGGGTTTACATGGTATATATTGAATGAACAAACGTTCAATAAAAAGGATGCTTATGTGCCCTAGAACTGCCGAAGCTTATGAAGCCATACGAGAAGCCAGTAAACAAAAAATTATGCAGGCTGCCCTAGAAATTTTTGCCAGACGTGGTTTTGAGAAAAGCAGCATTCGCCAGATCGCTAGTCATGGTGGGGTATCGCTTGGGCTGATGTATAACTACTTTAAAAGCAAAGAAGATTTGCTAATTGCCATTTGTCAGAAAAGCATGCAGGATGTGCAAGCATCCTTTATAGAAGCAGATAAAGGGAGAACCGCTAAAGAGAAGCTCGAGCGCTTAGTCGCTAGCAGCTTTGAGATTTTGGCACAGCACCGAGACTTTTGGCAAGTCTTTTATAGCCTTAGGTCACAACCTGGACTTAAAGATTTATTGCCAGAATCTTTTCAGCTCTGGCACAAGTCAATTCATGTCCAGTTAAAAACCTACTTAAGTGAATTGACTCATCCAAATCCAGATGCAGCCGCATGGCTCCTCTTTGCCACGATTGATGGTGTAGCTCAACATAACATCTGGGAAGAGAATTACCCGCTTAAAGCTGTACTAGATGAACTTCTTAAGACCTATCTGGAGGATAGCTATGCTGCAACCTGAGTGGCTAGATAACGCTTCTTATCCTTTTGAGTCAAAGTATTTTGCTTTGCCAGAAGGTCAGATGCACTATGTTCTTGAAGGACAAGGTGAGCCTATGGTGATGGTGCATGGTACGCCAGAGTGGTCATTTGTGTACCGTGAGTTGATCAAAGCTTTTCGTACTGAGTTTTGCTGTATAGCCTCCGATCATCTGGGCTTTGGTCTATCTGATAAACCTGACATAAGCTACGCGCCAGAAGCTCAAGCAGAGCGGCTCGAGCGGTTTCTAAACCACCTTGACTTAAAAAACATCACCTTGGTTGTGCATGATTTTGGGGGCCCTATAGGGCTTGCCTATGCACAAAAATATCCAGAGAAAATCAAGCGTATTATCATTATGAATAGTTGGCTCTGGAGCGTTAAAAAAGACCCGTTTTATGGTCTTTTCAGTCGGCTTATGACAACACCTTTGGGTAACTGGTTATATCTAAAGCAAGGGTTTTCAGCTAAGGTCATTATGAAAAGCGCCTTTGCTGACAAAACAAAGCTCACATCAGCTTTACACCGTCACTATTTAAGAGCATTACCTGACGCAAAAAGCCGAAAAGCAACGCTCGATTATGCCAAGTCATTTATCAGCTCAGATACTTGGTTTGCAAGTCTCTGGCACAACCGGGAACAGTTAAAAGCTATTCCCGCACTCTTTATCTGGGGTATGAAAGATATTGCCTTTAAGCCCAAAGACCTCTATAAATTTCAAACAATTTTTAATCAGTTTGAAATTTGCGAGTTGGATGTGGGCCATTTTCCGCAGGAAGAAACCCCTGAGGACGTTCTTAAGGCTATCGCTGCGTTTGTAAATGAGACAACGAACAAAGAGGTAGAAAATGTCCATTGAAACCCCTGAAGATTTAAAATGGTTGCAAGCTTGCGCCAAAGTGACCAAGGAAACCTTGGGCATTTTGCAAAAAGCGGTGCAGCCTGGTGTGACTACCCGAATGCTCGAGCGCTTAGCCGATACCATCTTTGCCAAATACGGCGCACGCTCAGCGCCAAGACTTTTTTACAATTTGCCTGCCACGGTTCTTATGAGCATCAATGATGAAGCTGTTCACGGTTTACCAAGTGACCGCGTTATTCAAGCTGGCGATATTGTCAAACTGGATGTGACCCCTGAACTTAATGGCTATATTACCGATGCCTGTGTAACTGTTGCGGTTCCACCCGTGAAAGCTGACACACATCGGTTGTTAAAAGTCAGTCAAGATGCGCTTTCTAAGGCTATTCAGCTTGCAACAGCAGGTCTAGCTGTGAATTTGCTTGGTAAAACCATTGAAAAAGAAGTCAGACGGCAAGGGTTTAGTGTCATTCGTGAACTAGGTGGTCACGGGGTTGGGCGCAGAATTCACGAACCCCCTGAGGTGCTGAATTTTTACCACCGTCATCAAAAAGATCGCCTTAAAGAAGGCATGGTCATAACCATTGAACCCATCATTGCGATGGGTTCAGGTCGGGTCTACACTGCCGAAGATAAGTGGACGATTAAAACACAAGATAAAAGCTCAGTGGCTCATTTTGAACATACGCTGATCATTACCAAAAACAAGCCACTGGTTTTAACGGCTTAAGGTTCTAAGTTTAAGCTTACTTGCAACTTCGTATCCTCAGGTTTCGGCTCCCAAGTCTCAACACTTACTTTGGTTTGCTCCCCTGTCCGAATATCCTTAAGTTCATACGAGGACGCATCACCTTGCGTAAAGAACCAGACATAAGGGACGCCGCTGCGCTCAGCGTTTCTGATTTGTTTGCCAAACTTTTGAGCAGCATGGTTGACATCGGTGGAAATACCCCTCGAGCGTAAACGATTGGCAATAGTAATAGCCTCGAGCCTGGCTTCTTCACTAGGTAAAGCAACCAGCACCGTAACAGGGCTTGATTTATTAGCCTTGAGCATCTTACGAGCAAACAAGTAGCCAAGCATCCGCGTAATGCCAAAAGAAATACCAATGCCTGGGAGTTTTACTTTGTCATCACTGGCCAGGTTGTCGTAGCGCCCGCCACCACAAATCGAGCCTAAACTCTCGTGTCCGACAAAATTGCACTCGTAAACCGTTCCTGTGTAGTAGTCAAGCCCTCTGGCAAGACTCAGGTCAGCAAGCAGCGTGCCTTGAGGCAAAGACTGCGACGCTGCAACCACAAAGGCAAGCTCATCAAGCCCTTCTTGTAAGGTCGGGTGGCTATACCCTAGCGCTTGAACCTCTTTAACAAACGATAGGTCAGAACTTTTAATTTGACCGAGTTTTAAACAAAGCTCAGCTTGTTCTTGACTTAAGCCCAGTTCATCTTTAAGTGAACCAATGACCGCACTTGCGCCAATTTTGTCAAGCTTATCGACGACTCTTAAAACGCCAGCAGCGTCACTAATACTTAGAGCCTGATAAAAACCCGTCAAGATTTTGCGATTGTTGACCCTGATGCACACAGGAGGTGTCGGTAGGCTCGAGATAATGTCATGAATCAGTTGCGGAAACTCAGCGTCATAACTAATGGGCAAGTCACCCTCATTAATAACATCAATATCAGCCTGATAAAACTCGCGGTAGCGGCCTTCTTGGGGGCGTTCACCACGCCAGGCTTTTTGAATTTGATAGCGCTTAAAAGGAAAATTTAGGTGTCCGCGGTACTGCTGCACATAGCGGGCAAAGGGTACGGTCATATCAAAGTGCAAACCAAACTCGGCAGGAGCGCTGGGGTCTTCTTCATGCAGGCGGCGCAAGGTATAAATCTCTTTGTCATCGCCCTTGCTCAGTAAGACATCTAAAGGCTCAATTGAGCGCGGCTCAATGGGGGTAAACCCATACAGCTCAAACTTTTTACGCACCGTATCTAAAAAGAATTGTTCAATCAGTTTTTCTTCGGGTAGCCACTCAGGGAAGCCGCTCACCGGGTTAATTTTTGCCATAGCCTAACTCCAGATCATGCTCTAATTTTCGGGTTTAAGTTTAACGGTTAAAGGGATAAAAAAACAAAAGACAGCTTCAATGTCTGCCGTAAATAATGTGCAGTTGCAGCAACGTCATAGCTTGATTGTAGGTTGAAAGATAAGCAGCGTCAAGCCAATAGGGCTACCAGACAGGTAGAGCTTCGCTTTTGCGTGACCAAGGTGACGCAATCATAATGCCTTGCTGACTAAAAGCAGTTACGCGCAAACCATCAATAAATAGGCTAATGTCTTTAACTTCTTTGGGTTGATCAAGCGTGTAAAAAAGCTGATTGAGCCGACCTACCATTAGCGCGCTGCCACCGCCTTGCTCAAACTCGGTTGATAGGTCAACCCTGACTTCAGAGCCAACCAGCTCGAGCCTGTTGAGTTTCATATCAGGGGGAAACGTCGTACTCAACCCTTTAGCCTTTTCTGCACCCGTTGGCCCATCTTGCAAGGCTTGGATAGCACCTCTTAGTTTTTCTTCAAGCGAACTGGCATTAACTTTGCGGCCTACAGGCTCGAGCGTGAAACTAGTGTCATTATCTTTGACCAGATAAATAATGAGATTGGGCAAACGCCTGGCAGTGCGTACGCTTAAAAAAGTGACAATCAGTAAAAGTAAAAGGAGCGCAACGGTGCTCAGCCTTAAAACGACTCGAGCCATTAAGGGTTGCTTTGGAGTCTTAGAGCTTCGTTGGCAAAGTAGCGGTAGGCGTCATTTGTGGGCTCGAGCTGATAGGCTTTGCCGTATTCATCGGCAGCTTTTACATAATCTCCCAGACTAAAATGCACCCGACCAAGCCAGCCCCAGGCATCAGCAAAATTAGGGTTGTCAGTTAAAGCTTGCTGAAAGAGGGTTTCAGCATCGTTTAATCGGGCCGCTTCAAAAGCGGCAACCCCTTCTAAAAAGACACTGCCTGCTTCAACGCCAGCCTTCGTTTGTACGTCTGCTAAGCGCAAAAAGTCCTGAGCGCGTTTATCACCAGGGTCAAGTTTCAAGGTGATTTCCCAGTAAGGTTTGGCTCTGGCTGGGTCATTCATTTCTTGATAGGTGCGGGCTGTCCAGACAGCAGCATCTTTGTAGTTGGGATTTAAGCGATAGGCTTCTTCAAATTGTTTGACAGCCTCGGTAAAGTTATTTTGCAAGTGCAGCGTTTGTCCTTGATAAAAAGCGTCAGCTGCGGCACCCCAGGTTTCTCGGTCATGGGCGTAGCGGGCAAAGTAGGCCGCGGTTTCGTCACTAGGGTCAAGGTCTAAAACACGTTGCCAGTAACTGCTGGCAAGGTCTAACTGATTTAACTCAAAGCTGGTGCGGCCTGCCCAGGCAAGGGCGTCTTTAAAGCTCGAGCTTGCTCTGACTGCCTCTTCAAAAAACCCTTGGGCCTTGGCAATATCGCCTGTTTCATAGGCTTGTAAGCCTTTTTGAAAAGCTGTGCTGGCAGCTCGACCTACCTGATCTTGCTGGGTTGCCAGCATGATGTAGTATTTAACGCTGGGGTCATCAGGGGTTACTTCAGCGAGGTGTTGCCAATAAGGTAGAGATTTTTCCGTTTCATCAAGTTCCAAATGGATGCGCCCTGCCCAGCGCAAGGCTTCAGCGTTATTGGGTAAAAACTCGAGCACCTTTTTATAGTAGGCAAGTGCTTCCCTGGAGCTGCCTGCTTGATAGCGGGCAAAGCCTAGCTCAGTTCCAGCATCCTCTAAAAGCTGTTCACTGTTAGCATCAAATTGCTTGGCAAGCTCAACGTTGCCACCTGCACTAAAAAAAGCTAACCAATTTTCCCAGGCGCGGCTATACCAGTGGACATAGCCGTAAGCGGTTGCCAAGAAATGCATGGCCTGAAGGTTGCTAGGGTCTTGCTTTAAGGCCTGAGTTCCTAGCGTAATCGCTTCACGCCAGAGAGGTTGATCATAAGTATTAGCTGTGTAACTCACTTTAGCCGTTTCAGCTTTAGCTAGCGCTTCAGCTAAGAGTTGAGCTGTTGTGCTTTGGGCGGTGACAAGCCCCCAACTTATAAGCAGACAGGCAATAAAAGCTCTCATCATGAGAAGAGTCTAGCACCAAAAAGATGTAGAGA
>JAHEBB010000533.1 GCA_024642575.1 Trueperaceae bacterium
GTGTCATTGCTCAGCGCACCGAAGACGAAAAAGTGATTTTAACACAAAAAGATGATGCCGTTAAAAATGCCATTGAGATAGCTGTCAAAACAGTGGAGACCTTTCACTAACTTGGCTGGGTTTCTAAACAAAGTTATGGTTATAGGTAATGGCGGCGGGGGAAAAACGACGCTGGCTTATAAACTTGCTAAAACTTATGATTTGCCGCTGACCGAGATTGATGCTTTACAGTTTCAAGCTGGGTGGGTGCGTACGCCAGAAACAGAGTTAAGGCAAAGTATTCAGACGGTTCAGGATACAGAGAGGTGGCTGATAGATGGGTTTGGCTCCTGGGATCAGATTGAAGCGCGCGCCCAGCTTGCCGACACCATTATTTTTGTTGACCACCCCATCTGGGTACATTTTTGGTGGGCCTGTGAGCGGCAGATTGCCGCGGCACTTGGGCAAGAGAGGTTAGGAGGGCCAGCAGATTGTGATTTGCGTGAAGTTACCAAGCTGATGTTTGAAACGTTGTGGCGTGTTCATGAAGAATTGCGCCCAAAATTGGTCAATCTGGTTGAGCGCTATCAGTCAAGCAAGCGCGTTATCTGGATAAAATCACCCGAAGAGCTTGATGGCTATTTGTTTAGCCTCGAGCCTAGCTTACCCAAGTGAGTTTGTTCAGTCTAACGCTCGAGCCAGACTTTAAAACCCAAAGAGCTTAAAAACAGGTAAACTTAGACTCAGTATAAAATAGGGAGCCTAAATGTCTGAACATGTGCTGATAAGTCAAGAAAACCGCATCCTTAAACTGCAACTCAATCGGCCTGAGAAAAAAAATGCCCTTACTGCCGATATGTATAGTCAATTGGCAGAAGCGCTCGAGCTAGCCAGTAACAACCCAGAAACCAGAGTCATCTTGATTACGGGTAGTGGCGATAGCTTTAGCAGCGGCAATGATCTGAATGATTTTTTGCAAAACCCACCTCAGGGAGGCTCGAGCCCTGTATTCAGATTTTTAAACGCCATTTCCCGTTGCGAGAAACCGATTGTTGCTGCGGTGAATGGCTTAGCAATAGGCATAGGTACCACCATGCTTTTACACTGTGACCTTGTTTATGCGAGTGAAAGCGCCCTTTTTCAACTTCCTTTTGTGAATCTAGCCTTAGTGCCCGAAGCCGCAGCCAGCCTGCTTTTACCCCAAAGGATGGGTTACCACAAAGCCGCTGAACTTATTTTGCTGGGGTCAAAGTTTTCTGCGGCTAAAGCCAAAGACTACGGCATTATCAATGACCTATTTACGCAAGAAAGCTTACTGGAAAATGCAAACCAGATTGCTCAGGAATTAAGCCAAAAAGCCCCTGAAGCGCTACGCTTAAGCAAAATGCTTTTAAAACGAGCCAATTCTCAGCACGTGACCGAAACCATGCAAACGGAAGGTCAGCTTTTTGTTGAACGTTTAAAGTCACCTGAAGCTTTAGAGGTGATGCAAGCTTTTATGCAAAAACGCCAGCCAGATTTTTCAAAGTTCTCTTAAACCTCTAGGTGCTACAATAAAACTATGGATGTTGCCGAAAAATCTACCTTAGTCTCAATCAACGACTATTTGGAAGGCGAAAAGGATAGCCCCGTTAAACATGAATACATTCATGGGGAAGTCTGGGATATGGCGGGGGCAAGCATGGTTCATGCAACTATCAGTATGAACTTGGGTATAGCTTTAACCCCTGTGGCGAGAAAAAAAGGCTGTAACGCTTATGCCAGTGACATTAAATTTAAAGTAAATGAAAATACGTTTTACTACCCAGATTTTATGGTTGCTTGTCAGGATGCTCCTAACCAATACTTTCATGATAAACCTTGCGTGGTTGTGGAAATTATAAGTAAGAGTACGGCACGTACTGACCAAAATGAAAAACGCTATGCCTACACTGCCAATGAGGGTTTGCACCTTTATTTGCTTATAGATAGTAGGAAACAGGCCATTGTTGGTTACTACCGAACCAAGCAAGGGTGGCAAGAACGTGTTTTTAAAGAAGATGAAACTGTGCCGATACCTTGCGCTGATGTTGATTTGAGTTTTGAGGATATTTACCTGCAAACTGAGTTTGCACCGAGTGCCTAGTAGGGTTTTGATTTTGCCAATAACGAAGTTTTAGAGATTCCTGTTTTGATTTACCAGGTTTTGCTAGAGCATTTTGCTTGGTAATTATTAAAAATCAGAGAGCAGCTTTTGCTAAAGCCAAGATGATCGGTAAAGGAGTTTTAGTGAATAGAGCACGTGAAGCTTGATAGCTACTTACCGTTTGCTCTAATTTGTTAAACATTTCAAAGAATAGATTATCTGGCATAGTGAGGGCAGGTGTGAGGCGAACTGTACTCATGGCATTCAAGGAAAAGTTAGCTTGAATACCACCTTGATGTAAAGCTCGAAAGGCCAGAATTCCCGATAGTTCTCCTATAAGATCAGCTTGTCCAGGAAGCCACTTGGTGGCAATAACAGGCTGAAATTGAAGGGCAAACAACATACCAAACCCTCGAACAGCAGCAATAAGCTTGGGATAGTTTTTCTGTAAGGCTTGCAAATAAGTCAGGCCGGTTTGTTCTAATTGTCTGGCCCGAAGGGCTAAATTATTTTCAACAATAAGCTCGAGTGATTTTAAACCAATGGCCATTCCTAATGCATTACCACCCATCGTTGTTGAATGGCTTTTACACTTGAGACCGCCTAGCATCTTTTTGTAAATGTCTTTTCTGGCTATAGTGGCACTTACGGGCAGGATGCCTCCGCCTAAAGGCTTTGCCAGAGTTATGATGTCAGGCTCGAGCCCTCCCCATTCAATGCTAGCGAAATAGTAGCCACTCCTCCCAAGCCCTGTTTGGATTTCATCAGCGACTACTAATATTTCATGTTTCTGGCATAGTTTTCCAAGGCTCTGCAAGAAGCTTTGTGGGGGAATGATCACTCCAGCCTCTCCCTGAATAGGCTCGAGAATTACAGCAGCAACATTACTAGCGCCAAATTTTTGAAGACAATCCTCAAAAGCTTGAAAATCTCCAAAAGGTAAAGTGATTATGTTGTTTAAAAGTGGCCTAAAAGGAGCTTGATACTCCTCATTAGGAGTAAGGCTTAAAGCTCCCAGGGTTTTACCGTGATAAGCCCTTTTAAAATTAATAAGGTATTTGCACTTTGGTTTAAATGCCCTCACGAACTTTATGGCAGCTTCGATGGCTTCAGTACCACTATTGGCAAAAAAAATCTGACTATCCCTATGACTAGGAGCTAAGCTTGCCAAAAGGTGAATTAAGTTAGCTTCAAGTGCTGCTCGCCACTCAGAAAGAGCAGTTTGAGGCAAAAGCATATACTTATGCTGACTTAAAAATTCTGTTATGAATTCAATTAGAGGTGGATAATGTTCTCCAAAAGGAGAGGCTGCGAAACTAGCTGCGTTAATGCGTATTACATCTTTTGGGTCTTTAAGCTCCCAAGGACTATGCACAGTAAAAGGGCCAGCTACTCCCAAAAGATTCAGGATTTTTAAATAGTCGCCATTACCGTATAACTGCTCAAGCTCAACGGTACGTTTGGGACTTAAGCCATTTAAGACATCTTTACTACTTAAGGGTAAGTGGATCATAGTGCACTGTCTTTGGCTAGTCTATCAGGCATTTCGGTTTAAGAGTGAGAAGC
>JAHEBB010000114.1 GCA_024642575.1 Trueperaceae bacterium
ATCGCGCATGGAAAAACCAAACTCAGGGCTTATGCCACTACAGCCCAAAAAGCAAAGATCAAGACGATACTCTTGTAAGGTAAAGTTGACCATCTCTCCTACCAATTCATAGGAATAGCTATTTAGAGCGCCGCCCGTCACAATAACTTTGGTCAGGCTGTGATTGTAGAGTTCAGTAGCAACGTTTATGGCATTGGTTACTACCGTGATAGGTTTGCCCCTTAACCACCTTGCAAGTTCGGTACAGGTCGTCCCTCCCGAAAGACCAATTATCATGCCATCTTGAACATGCTCACTAGCAGCAGCGGCAATCGCACGTTTGGCGCGCTCACCTCTACTGGCTACAGTTTTAAAATCATCAAGGTATTCGATAGGGCTTCTGACCTTAGCGCCGCCCCAGGTTCTCTCGATGAGTCCGCGGCGCTCGAGCGCTGCCAAATCACGCCTAATTGTGGCAATTGACACCCCCAAGGCTTTCGCAATCTCGAGCCCTCTAAGCTCACCTTGATGCAAAATTAAATTATGAATCCGACCCTGACGTTCACGGTTACTTAAACTGGTCATTAAAGTTTATCGCTAGTGCCCACCCACGACACCTACCGGGCTTGGTAAAAAGAAAAACGCGACACCAAGTATCGCATAGACACCTAAAAGCATCAGACCCTCGAGCCAATTGGTTTCGCCATCTTTAGCTACCGAATTAGCAATGAGGACAGCGCCAATAAGGGTAACCAGCTCGAGCGGATTATTGAGCACCAAATCCATAGGCTTCTTAATAATAAATGACAAAATGACCAAGAGTGGCGCTACTAATAATGCAATCTGTACGGTTGAACCCAAGGCAATGGTAATCGCCAAATCCATTTTGTTTTTCATTGCAAAAAAGATAGCTGCCGCATGTTCTGCCGCATTTCCCACAATAGGAATAATAATCAAGCCTACAAAAAATTCGGACAAACCAAAAGTTGCTGTAAAGCCCTCGAGCGAGCCCACCAAAAATTCTGACATAAAGCCAACTAAAACCGTTGCCCCTACTAAAACACCTATCGCTACAGGCAGACCCCACTTAGCATCATGAGCTTGCTCAGCGCCTCCTTGCTCCTCATCTGAAGTTGAAAGCAAGTCTTTATGAGTAAATAGCGTAAAAATAATGTTAGCAATATAAAGCCCGATAAGAATCACCGAAACGCCCAGTGCCAAATTTGCATCATCAATGCGAACGCGTTCTGGTGTAATGCCAAAGCTATTTTCAGTATAGTCAAATAAAGCTGGCACTAAAAATGCAATCATGGATATAACAAGAAGGCTAGCAGTCGCTCGCGCAGTTTGAGAGTTAAACGTTTGAGTTTGAAATTTCAAACCCCCTAAAAATAGAGCCAGACCCAATACCAGGAGCAAGTTACCAATAATGGAACCCGTTATTGATGCCTTAACCACATCGAACTTTCCCGCATTGAGAGCAAAAAAGGCAATGATCAGTTCGGTCGCATTGCCAAAAGTGGCGTTGAGTAGACCGCCAATGGTTGAACCTGTGCGAATCGCAAGTTCTTCAGTTGCATGACCCATTAGCCCTGCCAAAGGTAAAATTGCCAGTGCCGCCGAAATAAATATCCAGGTATCTGGAGCATGGCTAAATTCCAGATAAAAAGCTACTGGAATAAAAATTAAAAGAATATTCAAAGGATTCTTCATAAGCATCTAATCTACCATGACAAAGCGAGAGGAAAAAAATAAAAAGCGGAGACTTAGCTCCGCTTAAATAGATTTAGTAAAGACTTACTTGGCAGAAAAGGGATTAACTACGCCACGTTCAACAATAAGTTCCATGGCTTTTTCTATAGGAATGCTAACGCTACCATCGGCATTTTCACGGTAACCTCCAAGTTGATCTGTCGCATTCGTTAAGGTTGTTTGGTACTGCGTGCGATCAAGATTGGTTGTGTAACGTCCTTGGGGTCGGCTACTTGCCAACAGCAAAATACCTACCAAGGTGGCAACCATTCCCACAGACATGGCAATAAAGAGAAGTCGGGTTTGACCTTCGCTAAAAATGTACTGTCTTGGCGTTGTCTTAGCCATGATGACCTCCAGCATGCGCTAAGCGAGGATCGTTGAGAGGCAAAATGGGTCGACTTTTTAGCCAGTAAGCAAAGGCCGCAATCCAGATACCGCCGATGCCAACGAGCAAAGCAACATCAGAAAGGGCTAAGGGAAAACCTTCACGGCTAAAGTTGGGAATCACGATATAAAACAAATCAACCATACGAACCAAAACAGCCCAGATAGCTACCATCACCAGGGCACGACGCTTACGTTTTACCCAGCGGGAAAACAGAATAACAAAAGGGGCAAAAAAGCCAAAAATGAGCAGAAAATAACCAACAACTTGCCAAGCAGCACTAAAGCGCAAAAGGTAGTAAGGATTGGTTTCAACAATGTTATTTGACCAGATAATGATGATTTGACTAAAGCTGGTATAAGCCCAGAAAAGGGTAAAGGCCATCAAGAAGTTACCCAAATCCTGCAAACGCTTACTGGTGAGTAGGGCGTCAATCTCTTTATCATTATTTGCCAAATAAACCATGACAAAAATCATCAGGCACATGGCTGAGATAGCTTGACCTATCATCAGGATAACGCTGTACATACCTGAAAAGAATTCGGGCTTTAACGACATCGCCCAATCAACACCGGCAAAGGTCATAGTTAAAATATAGATAACAATCCAAAAGGTAGCAGTACGTTTAAGACTAAAGCCAATACGTCCACCTTCATGACTATCAACCTTATCTTGCTTACTTGAAGCGCTAAAAAAGTACCATGCGCCAAAAATCCAGATTGCAAAGTAAATGACCGAACGAATGATGAAAAAAGGGCGGTTAAGATAAGCAATCTTGGCTTCAACAAGTTCACTATGCGGGTGTAACCAATCGCTATATAAATTGCCCATACCAAACAGGATAGGAATAAAGAGCAGCGCCATAACAGGTAAAACCATAGCGCCTGCCTCTAAAGGACGACGAATCATAGCGCCCCATGACCCACCAGCCATGTGCTGGACAAAAAGCAGTATCAAACAGCCAAGGGCTAAACCCGTCCAGAACAAGAAGGCATAAAGATAAGATTGGAAAAAGCCCTGACCACCCGAGACAAAAGCCATAATGATGGCAACGATAATACCGATGGCACCCAAAACGAGACCTGTCATTTGTAGACGACCCAGTTTGGCAGAAAGTATATTTGTCATCTTGAGGCTCCTTGCACTTCGAGGCTATTGCGCAAGCTCTCAGGGACATCACTAAGGCTGGCATTTTGGCTCAGTTGCAGCGCCTTAATATAGGCTGCAATTGCCCAGCGGTCTTCAGCTGGGATTCTGGCAGCGTAGCTGTACATCCGCCCAAACCCATTGGTCATAGCATTAAAAAAATAGCCCACAGGGGAAGCGCGCAACCGTGGATCATGGAAAGATGTTGGTTGAGGCATACCTTTTTGTACAATCATGCCAAGACCATTACCGTTAAAGTTGTGACAGGGTGAACAGTAGATGTTATAGCGCTGTTGACCACGCTCAACAAGCTCGAGCGTAACAGGCACAGGTAAATCTGTTGCCAAACCCTCAGCCCCTAACCCAGTATAAAAACTAGGGTCAACAGCACCACGTTCACGAGAAATTACCCCTTCAGGCAAAAGTCTCGCCGTACCAACGACCTTATCTTTGACATAAGGCGCAGCTGCATAGAGATTGGCTTTAGGCTGGTCATACATATTCATACCGCATGAGCTTAAGACTAAAGCCATTGCTATCAGAATGGAAAAACTAGCTAACTTTTTCATTAGTAGTCCACCTCGGCAACATCTTCTGGGTTAAGCCCTGACAGAAATGATTTGACTTTTTCTAATTCAAAGTTTTCATCTTTAGATTCAATACAAAGAAAAAACTTGTCTCTCGTGGCATCTTCAAAACCAGGGGTATTAAAGATAGGGTGATAGGGTCTTGGCAAACCATTGCGGCCCAGCATAAATAAGCCAGCGGTAAAAGCAGAAAAAAGCACGGTGCATTCAAAGGTAATAACAATAAAGTTAGGCCAGCTATTTAAGGGTTTTCCCCCAATATTTAAAGGGTAAAACACTGCATTTGACCAGTATTGAATAAAGAAACCAGTTAGAAGTCCGGTAATCCCCATCATTAAGACAACCCAACCAAGGCGTGTTGGTGCATGACCTAGGTTATCATCAAGCCCTTCAATGTAAAAAGGCGTATAGGCTTCGATGTTTTCATAGCCAGCATCTTTGGTTTGTTGTGCCGCTGCCAGAATCGTCTCAGGGCTGCCAAACTTGGCGACGACACCATAAAGGTTTGCTGCTTCACTCATACAGGTAAACCTTTCTTACTAAATTCTTCAGCTCTTTGCTCTTCATAGTAGTCACTACCATGATGCGAGTCGTGATGTTGCAACTCTTTCATTTCAGAGGTAGCAATTGAAGGTAAGAGCCTGATAAAGAGGAACCAGAGGGTGAAAAAGAGCCCAAACGAGCCAAGGTACATACTGTAATCCCAGAAGGTTGCAACATAGTCACCCCAACTACCGGGTAAAAAGTCTTTGGTTAGCGTGACCACAACAATAACGTAACGCTCGAGCCACATACCAATTGAAACGATGATTGAAATAATAAAGACCATCGTCATATTTTGCCGTACACGCTTGGACCACAAAGGCTGAATGGCAATTAAGTTACAAAAAATCAGCAAGGCAAAGGCCCAACCATGATCAGTTCCAAGCACCCTATTAAAGGCCATATAACGCTCAAATTCAACACCTGAGTACCAGGCCATGAAAAGTTCTACAGCGTAACCGTAAACCACAATCATGCCTGTTGCCAGCATCAGTTTTGATGAGTTATCAATATGACGATAGGTAATGAGTCTTTCCAAACCGAAGGCTTTGCGTAAAGGTATTGCCAAAATGTTAACCATAGCAAAGCCGGCAAATACAGCACCCGCAACGAAGTAAGGAGGCATAATCGTGTTATTCCAGCCAGGGAGTTGGCCTACGGCGAAGTCCATGGCAATCGTTGAATGCACTGAAAGTACCAGTGGAAAACTGAGAGCTGCCAGAATTAGATAGGCGCGCATATAACGTTGCCAGGCTTTGGCAGAACCGTTCCAACCCAGACTCAAAAGGGAGTAGAACCATTGCATAAAGGTATTACGTGCACGATCACGTAAGGTCGCAAAGTCAGGCACTAGGCCGATATACCAGAACAAAATAGATACGCTGGCATAAGTTGAAATCGCAAACAAATCCCAGTCAAGCGGGCTACGGAATTGCGGAAATAAACCAAAGGTATTGGGGTAAGGCGCTAGCCAGTAAAAAACCCAGGGGCGACCCAAGTGTAAAATCGGGTAAAGCCCTGCACAGACTACCGCAAAAATTGTCATAGCTTCCGCTGCACGGTTAATCGAGGTTCGCCAAGGCTGCCTAAACAGCAAAAGCGCTGCCGAAATTAGCGTTCCCGCGTGACCGATACCGATCCACCAAACAAAGTTGATGATAGGAAAACCCCAGGCAACTGGTTGGTTATTACCAAAAATACCAATACCTTTGGTAATAAGCATGGTAATGGTTACCAGATATACACCCAGGAGGCTCGCTGCCATGAAAAAGCCGATCCACCACCAAAGGGGTGTTTTAAATGGTGCGGTCTCAATGGGTTTGTTGACCGAATCATCGATACTTGCAAAGGTCTCTGACTTAACAATAACCCGATTGGTTTCTTTAAAGGGTGGCTTGCCAGAAATACTAGCCATTAACTATGCACCCCACTTTCTTCTCCAGCCAAAGCTGAATTTGGATTGGTTAGTTTTGCCAAATAGGTCGTGCGTGGGCGGGTATTTAACTCTTCTAGGAGAGCGTAATTAAGCTTTGACGCCTTGTTCTTCGCTACTGCCGAATCTGGATTGTTAATGTCTCCAAAGACAATCGCTTCCATCGGGCAGGCTGACTGACAAGCTGTAACAACGTCACCATCAACCATACTGCGACCTTCGTTTTCACTGCTGATATAAGCTTGCTGAATACGCTGAACACAGTAACTGCATTTTTCCATAACCCCACGACTACGCACGGTTACATCTGGGTTTTGAGCCAGTGATAACTCAGTAGCATTGGTGGTCAGTTCAGCAAATTGTAAAAAGTTATAGCGGCGAACTTTATAGGGGCAGTTATTGGAGCAATAACGCGTGCCTACGCAACGGTTATAAACCATTACATTTAGACCCTCAGTGTCATGTACGGTTGCGCCTACAGGGCAAACGGGTTCGCAAGGTGCTTGTTCGCAGTGCATGCAGTTAATGGGCTGCATATAAAACTCTGGATTATCGGGGTTGCCACCATAATAGGTATCAACGCGAATCCAGTGCATTTCACGACCCACTTCAACCTGGTGTTTACCTACTATTGGAATATTATTTTCTGATTGACAAGCCGTCACACAAGCATTACAGCCTGTGCAGACACTCATATCTATAACCATACCCCAGGCATAAGAGTCATATTCAAAAACATCATATAGATCACTTTCGGGATGTTCTACTGGATGAACAAACTCAGGGTGTTCTGGGTGAGCCTTAAATTCTTCTAAAGTACCGTGTCGAACAATATGGCGGCGCTCGGTTGTACCTTCGTAATCATGATGATATTGAGTCGTAACCAGCTTATGATGACCTGAAACTTTCTTAACTTCAATCGGGGTATTCCAGAGATTTGTGCCTTGGCGTAAAAGATAGGCATTTACACCCACACCATTACCCACTTTACCGGCACTTTCCCGACCGAAACCTAGCGAAAGTGTAATAGCACCTTCGGCCTGACCAGGTAATACCCATACAGGCGCGGTTATCGTTGTTTCATCCGCGGTAAGTTGAATAAGGTCGCCGTTAGAAAGTTTTAGACTTTCAGCGTCCTTAAGACTGACATAAGCCCCATTATCCCAAACAATTTTAGTAATAGGTTTAGGAATCTCTTGTAACCACCCGTTATTGGCATGCTGACCATCTTGGATATTGGGATCAAATTTAAAGTTAAGAACCATGCCTGCTTCACTCGCTTCAATAGCAGGCAACGCCTCGGTTAAACCTAGTGTTTTCGCGGGCGCAGCGGTTCCGTCTAAGACACCTTTATAAACAACCTGCTGCCAGAAGCCATCAAAATTACCAGAAACTTGATTTTTCCAGTACTGACGCACAATGTCGTAACTGCTGGCTTCGGCATCACCCAAAACAGCAGCTAAAAATTCATGCGCAGATTTCCCTCCATAAAAAGGGGCAATAAGCGGCTGGCTAATGCTTACCGTACCATCAAACGCCCTGGCATCACTCCAGGTTTCTAAATAATGGGTTTGCGGAATATGCCAAGTGGTGAGCACCGAAGTTTCATCATAGTAGAGGCTTAAATGAGCACTAAAGGGCACATTGGCAAGCGCTTCTGCAAACTTTAAATCTGCAGGTGCGTTATAAACTGGGTTACCCCCAACCATAAGGAGTACCTGGACACTGCCCGCGTTGATAGCTTCAACCAAACCTCGGATTGAGTCTCCGTGGTGCATAGGGTTAGCATCAACAGCTTCTGTATATATAACTGTAGAACCCACATTGCCAAGTTCAGCGTTCATAGCGTGAGCCAGCGCATGAACTTCAGGGGCTTGACCTTCACCAGCAATAATCAGGCTCGAGCCTTGATGCGCTTTAAGATCTTCAACCAGAGCAGCTATAAAGGCTTCATGTTCGGTATCCAGTGCCGCTGCACCTAAACCCAACTCCTTAGCTAAGCTAGAAGCAAAAGCAGCAATCTTGGCTGAATTTAAGGAAAGTTTATGATCCGCTACCGGACTGGTAATACTGGGGGAGGTTTCCAGCAAATAGAGCCGATTCATCTCGTCTTCGGCGCTAAGAACCTTGCGACGACGCGCAAAATCTTTGCTATAGCGAACCTTATTAGGCCCCTCACCTAAAAAGTCAGCCCCCAAGGAAACGATCACATCCGCTTTAGAAAAATCATAAAGCGTGTGCGCTGTTTCACCGAAAGCAAGCTCGGCACCCCGATAGGCATTATCCGCATGCATCGTATCGTACTGATGCCATTTGGTAGCAGGAAATTCGGTTGCCAATTCATTAAGTTGCTGTGCTAGCGTAGGCGAGGTCACATTTTCGGTAAGAATATAAAGCCCTTCACCATTAGCCAGATTGGCAAAAGCGCCCTGTAAATTAGCCACGAAATCTGACCAGTTTTGGCTTTGGCCTTGCTTTAAGGTTTCTTGGGACCTATCAGGATCATAAAGTGAAAGGACGGTAGCTTGCGTTGTAGCGTCGGTTGCCCCCAGGCTTGCAGGGTGATCAGGATTGCCCTCTACTTTAGTAGGGCGACCTTGGTGACTTTCTGCAAGTAGACCTACGCCATAACCACCTTGAGTCAGCGCAGTGGCAAAAAAGAGGGGTTTACCAGGGATAATTTGCTCAGGTGCCTTTACATAAGGCACAATTTTCTCTGAGATTTTGACAGGGCGTACGCAAGAAGTAAGACCTGCTAGAGCCAGCGACGCACCCAGGAGCTTCATAAAGTCGCGGCGGTTTAAACTGCTTTCAAGAGGGGCTGCTTGATTGGGGAATTCCTCAGCCATAAAATGACGGAATTCCTGAGTATCGGCTAGCTCATCGAGGCTACGCCAGTAAGCTTTACCTTGTTGAGATGCTAAAGTTGTGCGAATTTTACTTATATCTATACTCATACCGTTACCTATGACACGTGGAGCACTGAGGAAGCTTCTCTTCATTGATGTGATAAGCCTCTACCAGTTGCTCGCCTAGCTCGAGCTGACCTTCTGCGGGGGGGACATACGCCATATTAAATACTTCAGACTTGGGACGAACAAATGCTGCAGGGTTGCGGTGACACTCAAGACACCAACCCATCGTCATAGGCTTGTTCTTCCAGATGGCAGCCATCTGGTCAATACGTCCGTGACAACTGCTACAGCCAATACCTTTATTGATATGTGCGCTGTGATTAAAATAAACAAAATCTGCCAAATCATGAACCTTATTCCAGACAATAGGCTCTCCCGAATCCCAGCTTGCCTGAACGGCAGCCAGTTGCGGCGAACCTACACGAATCTGAGAATGGCAGGTCATACAGGTCTCAGTAGGAGGAATATTTGCTGCGGCTGCAACCTCAACTGAGGTGTGACAGTAGCGACAGTCAAGACCCAACTGACCATTATGCAGAGCATGAGAGAATGCAACGGGTTGCTCGATTGGTACACGTACCTTGTTATTGCTGGTACGGGCAAAAACCGTAAGCGATGTGGCAAGCAGCGCTGTAAAAATAACGCCACCCCAAATCAGCCATTTAGCAAACGCATTTGCATTCGGCGGAAAATAATTAGGCATAGATCACCTGCCCAGGTTCCTTAGAACCCCAGTTAAAATCGTGTTTGTAAGCGTTCATAGTTAGCATGATAATGCTTACCACCTCCAAGCCAATCAGACCTCAAAAACCGCTAAGAAAGACAGTTCTAAACCCTATCAATCTATCACGGAGGTCTTTTCCAACCTTTAGGACAATTGTCCTCTGAGACACAAAATTTTTAGAATTCCAGGTTCTTTAAAAAGCGTTTCTAGGCGAAGAAAACTTAAGGATTTCTGACATGGTTAAAGCTAAAAAAAACAACCTCATGAGCCCCTTAAAAGTGCATTTTATAACAGTCCTTTGAAATATACTCTCATTTCCAAACTGAGCCTGTCACTGAAACCTTAGACGACTGCCACCTATACTAGAAACCAAGTGGCAAGAGGTTTGGCCTGGTTTAAACGTTTTCTTGAGATAAGGCAGCATTATGAATAACTATTTGAAACTTCTTTTTCCCCTTTGTTTATTGATCTTGATCAGCGCTTGTGGTGGTACTGAACCCTTAATCCCTAAGGATCAGCAGATTCAAGCTGAAGCTGACTACTATATTGCTCAAGTAGAAATTCAGGCAGGTGACAGCCCAGCAATACTTGAAAAAAGACACCATGCAAAAGTTCTTTTGTTTAAACCCGAGGAAGGCTTTGCTGTTATTGGCTTAAGTAAACAGGAAGGCGAACTTAGCTTACTCTGGACCAGTTACAACTATAAGAGCATATCGGTCGCAGAAGGGTCAGCTTGGGGAGGCTCAGGCTGGCGCACCTGGGCTGGCGGTTGGCGCACCTGGGCAGGCGGCTCGAGCCCGCTCAGTTACGACAGTTTTAGAGAAAATCAGTCTAATTGGGATCTTATTCGGCTGGCTCAGGCACAAAATCGCGCCCAACAGTTGGGCGAGGGAATTACTATTGCCGTTTTAGATACAGGTTTTGATTTAGAACATCCTGCCCTAAAAGCTCAGCTAAGCCCAAAGGAAAGCTGGAAAGATTTTATTGATAATGATCAAAGCCCTGAAGAAGGATTTGGCTTTCTTTATGGGCATGGCACAGCTGTCGCAGGCATTATTTTGCAAATTGCTCCCGAGGCGACGCTTTTGCCGATACGGGTCTTGGATGGCAATGGTCAAGGCGATTTAAGCGATGTCATTCTGGGAATTGATTGGGCTGTAAATCAAGGCGCACACATCATCAATTTATCTTTGGGTTCAAAAGACTCACCCCAAGCCATGAAAACCATCATTGACTATGCTTATAGCAAAGGCGTTTATATTACGGCTGCCAGTGGTAATGAAGGCTCTTTGAGTATTAACTACCCTGCCAGCGAAGGCAACAAATTTCTCAGCTCTTTATCGGACGCCATTGTGAGTGTAGGCAGTACGAATAGTCGAGGAAAGCGCTCGAGCTTTAGTAACTACGGCTCTGGGCTTGATATCTTTGCCCCGGGCGAATCTCTTTACACCATCTTTCCTAACCGCTTGCAGGCTCGAGTCAGTGGCACTTCGTTTGCCACACCCATTGCCAGTGGCGCTTTGGCACTTGCTTTAGCCGAACCCACAAGTAAATATAACAAGCATCAAGCAGGCTTATTTAAAACCAATCCTGCCAATGATCTTGATAGCACCGCCAATACCATGATTATTTCTAGCCAAAATCTCTTTGACCTGTTTACCTTAGGAAAAGGTTTAATTGATCTCGATAGCTATATGCGCTCAGCCTTATCAAGCTGGTAAAATCCTCTTTAGAGCAACGTGCCTAACTGTATCATTTGCTTATTAAGCCAGTAAAAAAGCGCGCAGCTTGGTAAAAGCGCGCGCTTTAAGGTAATTACGTTTAGGCTTTTAAGTTAAGCCAGTCTAATTCAGCTTGACTTAGTTCTAAAGACATAGCATCAATATTTTGCTTAAATTCTTCAGTTGTTCGACAACCGACCAGCGCGTAAATATCTAAAGCCTGATTCATGACATAAGCCATAGCAATTTGCGGAATACTTAAGCCTTTTTCCTTAGCCATTTTCTTAACCCGATCAAGGCGCTCAAAATTTTCCTCGTAGCAATAAGATTCGACACAGAGCACATCAAAATACTCAGTGAAACTAGCCAGATTGTCACGGTTAAAACGACCCGAGAAAAAACCACCAGCCAAACTTGACCAGGTAAAAAGGGGCATTTTTTCCTTTAGGTAATACTCTCTGGCTGCCTCACCTTGGTTACCACTAATACTAATGCAACCTGCCCAGGGTTCTTTAAATTGCTCAGCCAGACTAAAATTAGGACTGCTAACCGTAAACGGTACCAAACCATTTTTCTTAGCATAGTTGTTGGCTTCTTCTAGGCGCTCGGTAGACCAGTTAGAGCCACCAAAGACCTTGATACGACCTGCATCTAAATGCTCATTTAAAACATCGATAATGGGGCCAACGGGAACGGCCGGATTATCACGGTGCAAAAGATAGAGGTCGATATAGTCAAAACCAAAACGGGCCAGAGAGTCGTGGATGTCAGCAGAAATATCAAAAGGGGTTACACGCTTGCGGTCCTGATTGTGATGGGCCCCTTTACCTATAATGACAACCTTATCGCGAATACCGCGACTGTTCACCCATTTACCTACAGCACGTTCGTTTTTGCCACTACCATAAACATGCGCCGTGTCAAAGGTGGTGCAACCCAGCTCGAGCACCGAATCTAGAAAAGCAAATTCGGCAGCTTCTGCCTCAGGAGAGCCTTCCATACTAACGGTGCCCTGAACGAGCCTCGAGATGGGTTTATCAATGCCGTTTATCTTGCCGTATTTCATTTTGCCTCCGCAGGGTAACTAAGACCCCATTCTTTTCTAATCGTATCCAAGGTTTGCATAATAGCCAGCGTTTCGTCTAAGGGCATCGTTTCACTCTCGAGCCTACCGTTTTGCACACACTTGGCGACTTCGAGTGCTTCGTAGTTATAACCATTGAGCGGCGTATCTACTGATATTACCTGAGCATCTTTGCCTGCTGGCTCGAGCGTGAATTTGGCTGGTGCCCACCACGACGAGTGAATCTTGATGCGGCCCTGAGTTCCTACAATCAGCGCCTCATGAGGTGTGTTTAGGCGTATTGCCGTTGAGAGTAAAGAAAGTTCACCTTTTTCGTGCTGAAAGATGAGCGCAGCTTCTTCATCAACCTGAGTTGAGCCTAAATTTGCCAGTGTTTTTATTTGTGTTGGTTTACCAAAAAGGAAATAGGCTAGCGAAACGGGATAAATACCTACATCAAGGAGCGCTCCGCCTCCCAAATGAGGGTTAAACAGGCGATGCTCAGGCATAACTTCAGGCATTCTAAAGCCAAAGTCAGCTTGTAACATACGGATTTCACCAATGGCACCCTGAGCAATGAGTTCTTTGATCTTTTGCATATGAGGCAAAAAGCGTGACCACATCGCTTCCATGAGAAAGACCTTGTGCGTTCTGGCATAGGCAATCATTTCCGCAGCTTCAGCGGCATTTAAGGCAAAAGGTTTTTCGCAGAGTACGGCTTTGCCCTGCTCCATTGCCAAAATACTGTGCTCTTTATGAAAGGTATGCGGGGTTGCTACATAAATTGCGTCAACCTTTGGGTCAGCAACCAGCGCTTCGTAGCTATTATGCCGTACAGGAATTTTATACACATCGGCAAAAGCGTCAGCTTTGGCCTGCGACCTCGAGCCAACAGCATAAAGCTCGGTATCTGGCAAATCATTAAGTCCTGTAGCAAATTTGTGGGCAATCGAGCCCGCACCTAAAATACCCCATCTAAAAACTGTCATTGGGCAAGTTTATCGCAAAACTTTCTCGGCTAGGCGCTCGAGCGCAACCCAAAGCAAAAAAGCCAAAACCCAGGAAATGATTTGCCTAAGGAAAAACTTGGCATCCTTCATAAAAACTTAAGTCAACCCAAAGGCGTCAAGTAATAGACAATCCATCTTTTAAATTTAGCTTCTGTCTGGTCAAAAAGACCCCGTAACAAAGCTGTAACAAAAGAACTACATACTAAAGGAGTAAAGCGTTTTTACCCTTCCCTTCCTCCTGCCTCCCAGTATTGGGAGGTAATTTTTTTGCCTGCTTTCGTTTTGACTGCCCTCAATTTAGGTAGTGATTAGCATAAAATAGGTTTTGTGATAAAACTTTGCGTATTTGATTTTGACTCTACGCTAATGGATGGTGAAACCATTGACCATCTTGCTAAAGCTGTGGGCAAGGAACAAGAAGTTAGCCGTATAACCGAACTTGCCATGCAAGGAAAGTTAGATTTTTTTGAAGCCCTAAGAGAAAGGGTAGCGTTATTAAAAGGTCTAGCTTATGCAGAAGTTTTGCAGATTTGTCAGAATTTGCCTCT
>JAHEBB010000534.1 GCA_024642575.1 Trueperaceae bacterium
GTCCGTGATCTATGACTTTGGTTTTGGGGGACACAAGCTTCGCGGCCACTTCAAAGTTACGAGCGCTAAAAGCTTGATGCGCTTTTTTGAGGGCTTTTACGTTTTTCATAACCTTCTCCTTAGTTATGCGTCTTTATGCACTAAGACATGTCCTGTCATAGCTTTGGGTTGATCCTCTAAAAGAGGGGTAAAGTTTTCTTTGAGCTATTTGAGCATGTCTTTGCTGCTGGCTTCAGCATGACTCTTGTTATCAAAAAGACTCATTACTGTTACGGTGTCATCTTTGTGGGCAATCAGGAAATAGGCGTTAAAGTCTTCACTGGTTTGTATGATGGTAAAGCTTCTTTCGCACGGCGAGTTACCTCTTCGAGTTTGCCTTTTTTGATTTTGCCTTGACGAATAGCTGCGTACAGAGCTTGCTCTTTTTTGGCTCGCTCGAGCCTTGGATGGTTTATTTTTAAGAAGGGTTCGAGGTGTGCGCCCTATTGATAAGCTTGGTTCACCTAAAAAGAGATGGGCAAGACGGAGATGCAATTACTGGAGATGGAATGAGGCGAGCGAAGTAAACTATCTCACGACAGCTTTTTAGGCTCCTGTCGGCAAAATGTTAATATCGTATTTGCCAAAAATGGCAGCTACCTTAGCCATGTCGGGTGGGCCTGCGGGCAAACTACCTAATTCGTCAAAGAAGGTTTCAAAGTTTTTGCCAGGCATTACGTTCCAGAAGGTGCGCCCTGTCGTTGTGCCAACATTTTGAAATCCGTGCGCTATATGGCGAGGAAAGTGAAAAACGCTGCCTGCTGGTGCTGAGTAGGTTTTCCCGTCAATCCAGACTTCAAAGTTTCCTTCAGCGACCAGAATCACTTCGTCTTCATGGTCATGAACATGAGGCGGAATACCTAAACCTATAGGTGAAACAACTTCAAAAGCGTAATAGTCACCGCTCGAGTCATCCCCAAATACCTTTGCGGTGATAGTGTGCCCCAAAACATTGAAGGATTTGCCTTCCGTTGCTGAACGAACAAAAGCGCGTTTATTGCTTGAAGTGGTCATATTTTTCCTTTCAGCTCGAGCTACTCGAGCACGGTGGTTAATCAGTTAAGAAGCTCAAACAGTAAACTTTAAGCTTGATCAGGAATCACACCGAGTTGTTGCATTAAGCCCATCTGGTCCCAGGATCCCCAACGTTCAACAATTTTGCCGTTAGCAAACCGAGAAATATGCATTTCTTGAACGGTTACAGTTTTGCCAGTAGGCGGTATGCCCATTAGCTCTCCTGTATGTGTAGCTGTCCAGACGATACGATCAGCAATCTGGTCACCCTCGGTAAGCATCTCAAACTCGAGTACTTTAAAATCTGGAAAAGCATTGCGAAAAGCGGGTAAGGCTTGCTTTAACCCCTCGAGGCTAGTGGGCATACCAGGTTGGTGGATGACGCTATCTTGAGCGATTACCCTGTCAAACACAGTAGTATCGCCGCTTTGCCAGAACTGACTCATAAGCTGATTGAACTTATTTAGTATTTCTTTGTTTGTTTCAACTGACATGGTTTTCTCCTTAATTTTTTGTTTTTCTTTAACTTAAAGCTACTAAGCGTAAAATTTCACGATGGCCTGACACTCCTAAGGCACTAAATTTGGCATACCAGGCACGCCAGGTAGCGTCTTGGAGTTCTTTTGCCAGACTGGCCTCATAGGCACTCAGGCTTTCGTACTCAGCCTCCAGAATTACGGTGTAATATGCAGATCCTGCATAATCAGTCAGAACTCGAAAAGCTGGAAAGCCCAGTGCATCCATATGGGGTTTGATTTCTTTTAAAAGCTCTATCGCGTCTCGAGCCTTGCCAAAGTGCAACTGGAAAATATCTCTTACCACATACATATTGTCCTCCTTAGGCTCTCTCGAGCCGTTTTATCTTCCTATTAGAGTCTCGAGCTTTTTACTACTCATTTTCCAGACCAAAAACTACTCATTTAAGCGGGTAAGCCTTGAACAGCTGCCAGATTGACTTCTTGAAACTTTTCTGCAAAGCTAAAACCTGCTTCATTTCCCATTGCCTTGCGGCTATCACGCAAATTTTCAAGGCTCCACTTCCAGCCATAGACTTGCTGATAAAAGGTATAAACTTGCTCAGTAATCTTCATACTTTCAGAAACATCTACATGTACTAGAGGCCTATGCAAATCCTGATGACTATAATGAAAAAGCTTTATGCGTTTGCGGTGAGGGTTTCCCACTAATTTAGGGATGCGGCAGAGTTTTAACGCAGAAAGGGTCGCCCAATAACAAGCCCGATGATCAGGATGAACATCAAAGGGGTTCCAGGTAATGACTCGGTCTGGCTTCCAATTGGCAATGAGCTTGGCCAGACTAAGCGCCTCATCTCGGCCCCCCGTTAAAGCAGAATCAGGGAAATTCAAGAAGGTATAGTCACAGCCAATAGTTTTGCTCACCCACTGACCGTGTAATTCTCTAAGGGCTGCTACCTCTTGGGCTGGGGTATTGCCAAACTGACTGGCCAATTCACCTCGAGTGAGCCAGACAAGTTTGGCTTCGCCACCTTTCATAGCATGTTTGGCAAGACTGCCAACGCAGGCAATTTCATCATCTGGATGGGCGAAAATTGCCAAAACTCGTAAGGCTCGCTGTTGTGGCGCTGGGCTTGGGTAAAAACTATAAGGTTGCTGTAGTAAATTGTAAGCAGTGCTTTCCATGATTCTTAGCCTCTCCTTTTAAGGGTTTCTGAAAAAGATACTTTTTGATCAACCTTATAATTCAGATGGACTTTTGTAGATTTCATATAAGCTCCCTCATACAGATTTGATAAGCCAAGTATGGAGCTGTTTTATGTTCACTTGACAGTCCAAAAGCTGCTCAATGGTCAGGCTTATACCCTTTACTTCAAAGATGTCCGATTATTAGCTACCCAATAGAAAACACAAAATATTGAACCTCGTTACATAACGTAACGAGGTTCAAGCACTCGAGCCTTATCCCTATAATCAAAATACAGTTTTCTAAAAGACCTTGAGCAGTTTTGTGTAAGTAGCAAGGGGCAACCTAGCTAGTACGGTCATTTTAGAAAAACTGATTATCGAACAGAGTGGCCCAATCGTCTTTGTTTGAGTCTAAGAAAAAGCTACTTAGAAACCTGTAGGTTGCCTTGGTTTAACTTTATAGACCTGATCGCCTGCATAATCGGACCAGGCAAAAACCACGCCTTTGCCACCGTGAGAGCGGTGCAAACCGCCAGCACTGACGTTGGCACCAATGACGCGGTTAAAGAGTATAGTTTCTAGGGTTGCCATGTCAATTAAAACCACCTGGGCATGTCCATCGGCAGATAAGGAAGATACTGCCAGAACTGAGGCATCGGCGGTCAGGGCTATACCAGCGGGACTACCCAGAGTCAGGTTTTGGGCAATCGGCGTAACAGCACTATCAATGCGGTAGATAACCCCTTGACTATCTCCAAACCCTCTATCACTGACATAGACTACACCTTCTTCAGTTGCTGTTACAGAACTAAGGTTGGCAAAGGGTTGACCTATTGCGAGGATCATTCTTTCACCGCCATTTAAAGGAAGCCTAAAAACAGCAGGCTGATTTTCGTCAGAACCTGAGAAGTAAAGATTATCACCCACAACCTC
>JAHEBB010000535.1 GCA_024642575.1 Trueperaceae bacterium
TTCCTGAGAGCATGCGAGCAAGCTCGAGCTCTCTTTCATGGGGCTCGAGCCGATTGACGGTTGTTACTGTGCGTCCTTCTTTTTCTTGTTTTTCAACATAAAACTGGGTATCGGCAAAAGCTGCAACCTGGGGCAAATGCGTAACCACCAAAACCTGATGATCTTTGGCAAGTTGTTTTAAAAGTTGACCAACGGCTCTGGCAGTCTTGCCACCGATTCCTGCATCAACCTCATCAAAGGCCAAAATGGGCAAATCAGAACCCGTGACCACATTAAGGGCAAGCATGACACGAGAGAGTTCACCGCCCGAGGCCACGGTAGCAAGCGAGCTTGGTGCTTCTCCTAAGTTTGCGCTAAATAAATAGGTGATGTTATCTTTGCCATAAGGCCCTAGCTCAGCTTGAGCACTGATTTCAACTTCAAATACAGCATTGACCATGCCCAAAGGCTTCACTTCTCGACTTACTTTTTTGCTAAGCTCCTCGGCAACTTTTTTCCTCGCTTGACTGAGTTTTTCGGCTATCATTTGCAAGCTTTGCCAAAGGCTGGCTTTTTCAGCCTCGAGCGAAGCCATATCTTCATCGGCATGCTCGAGCTGTGCTAGCTCTTGGGCAGAAGTATCGCGGTAGGTCAAAATACTCTCAATGCTATCCCCGTATTTACGCTGCAAATTTTCGATTAAACTCATGCGGTTTTCTAGTTGTTCCAAAAGACCAGGCTCGAGCTCAAATTCAGATAAAAAGCTATAGACTTCCTGGCTTATAGCTTCAATACTTGCCATTGCGTCAGCGAGCTCAGAGGCAAGCGAGGCCAACGTTTTGTTATAGCGCCCTGCGCTGTCTAAGTCTTTTTGCGCTTCGCTAAGCAAGTTGACGGCATTAACATCTGCCTCACTCAGTGCATCTAGAGCATTGCTACTTAAGCTAGTAATGCGCTCAGCGTAGCGCTGAGTCTCAAGCGCCTCTTTTAAGCTTTCAAGCTCATCTTTTTTAAGTTTTGCAGCGTCGATTTCATCTAATTGAAACCTTAAAACGTCCATCCGCCTTGCGCGTTCACGCACTTTAGCTTGCAAATCAACCAAGGTCTTTGAAACATTTTGATACTTTCCATAAAGGTCTCGGTAGTTGTTTAAATCATTTTTTGCCTTATCAGGCAGCAGGCGGTCGAGGAGTTTTCTTTGCTCATTGCTGTTTAGCAAAACTTGGGAAGCGTGCTGCCCATGCAGCGCAACGCGTTCACTCAGCGTTTCCCCCAAATCGCTAATGGTTACCAGTTCACCGTCTAAGCGTGCCGTACTACGGCCATTTGTGCTAATGCTGCGACTGGCAGATAAGTCATCGGCGAAAATACCCTGGATGAGGGCTCGGTCACTGCCGCTTCGTACCCAGCTCGAGTCAGCTCGCCCGCCAATCAAGAGGGCAAGGGCGTCCATTAGAATAGATTTCCCTGCACCAGTTTCACCAGTTAAGACATTTAGACCAGGTGACAAATCGATACTTAGGCTATCGACAATGGCAAAATTGGCAAGCTCGAGCGTTTTTAACACGCGACTAGTATATGAAATTCTTTTCAAAGCTTGGTGATGTAAATGATAAATCAAGGGAGAAGGAAAAGGGAAAAGGGCGATGAAAGGCTAATATAAGGTTTAGCTCATTGGACAAACTGCTTTATACTTTAACTATGCTGCGTTATGTAGAGTGCCCAAGAGATTCGTGGCAGGGACTTAAGCAGTTCATTCCAACCACAGAAAAAATTGCTTACCTGCAAAGTTTGCTTGATGCAGGCTTTAAACATTTGGATATGGGTTCGTTTGTCTCCGCTAAAGCCGTTCCGCAACTTGCTGATACCGAAGAGGTTTTAAAAGCTTTAGTGGTTCCAAAAGATGCTCACTTGCTTTGCATTATTGCTAATGAGCGAGGTTTGGAAAGATCCTTAGAGGCATCTAACCTAAGCGCCGTAGGTTACCCATTATCTGTCAATGAGACCTTTCAGCTACGCAATACCAACCGCAGCCTTGAGGCGTCATGGGAACTTTTAGCTAAGATGCCGCAAGCAGCACAGGGGAGACTAGACCTGGTTGTTTACTTATCGATGGGCTTTGGCAACCCTTATGGAGATAGCTGGACGCCCTCAGATACGGCAAAGGCTGTTACGAGACTAAGAGCTTTAGGTATTCAAGAGATTGCCCTGGCAGATACGGTGGGTACTGCCAGCCCAGACCTTATCTCAAAAGTACTAAATGAGATTGAGCATCCTGAAACGCTCGGTTTGCATTTACACGCAAGACCTAATGAGTGGCTAAAGAAGCTCGAGCCTGCTCTTGATTACGGACTAAGTTGGTTTGAAGGTGCGCTTGCTGGTATAGGTGGCTGCCCTTTTGCCGAAGATAAACTAGTTGGCAATCTGCCCACTGAAAAGGTCTTGCCCTTTTTAAGTCAAAGACTTAATGAACCTCTCAATATAGATTTAAATTACTTAGGACAAAAAGCATCCTTCTTTGGAAACACTTACCACTAGCTGAGAACTTAAAAAGATTTTATATACTAGCTACTCTCAACTAGGTCCTAGGTACTTCTCTTACTTGTCTGTTTTTTAAACATAGTCGTCCACTTTTCTGCTGGTGAAACTTAAGTGTATCTGTTAGATTTATAAAAATAAAAAGGAGTTGGGACATGTCTGACATAAAGGCATTTTTTGAAGAGAATGGTTACTATCATGCTAAGGGCGTTTTTTCCAAAGATGAGGTTGCTAAGCTAGAAGGCGAGTTTGACCGTATTGTGGGGCAACTCGTTGCTTCAGGTGAAAAGATAAATGCTACCTGGATGGGGCCAGAAATGAAGCGCATTGTGGGTAAAGATGACATTATCATTCATACTCACAATGTGCAGCAGTTTTCACGTCTTTGGCTAGATGCCATGCTCCATGACAAATTCTTGGGAATTGCCTCCGAAATTCTTGGTGAAGATATTGTTTTGCACCATAGCAAGCTCTTCCAAAAACCTTCGGAAAAAGGTTCGCCTTTTCCAATGCACCAGGATTGGTCTTATTTCCCAACCATCAAAGACACGATGATTGCCGGTATCATTCATGTCTCTAATGCCACTGATGAAATGGGCTGTTTACGCGTGTACGAAGGTAGCCATAAAGTTGGTCGGGTTTTAGGTAGCGGTGGACAAAACGACTCTGACTTTTTAGAGAATTACCCTATTGAAGGTGCCAAAATTGTTGAAGCTGAAGCAGGCGATGTGCTCTTTTTCCACTACTTCACTTTGCACGGTTCTATGCCCAACCGCTCAACCTCTACACGAAAAACGGTTCTGACTCAGATGTATTCGGGCAATGACCGCATCGAAGAAGGTAACAAGCACCCCGATGAGCGCTTAACGCTTAAAGGCTGGAATCACTATAGTACGAGGGATAGAGCGGGTTGGTTTAGAGGCTAGCTTAAAAGAGGCTTGAGGTTTTCTTTAAGGCGCTCGAGCGTCAAACCCTTTGCTTTTTCCTGAGCTTCCTGGAACTTAGTTTCAGGAAGCTCTATTTGTAGTTTGTCAAGAATGTCTTGAACTTGTCCGCGGTCACGTGGCTCAGTGTATTTATGATTCAAAATAAAGTAAAGAATGACCAGCCCAAAATTAT
>JAHEBB010000536.1 GCA_024642575.1 Trueperaceae bacterium
TGAGCGTAAGTTATAGTAACGCTCAAATTCGCTCAATGGAAAGGATTTAGCTTTGATAGCATCATCTGGTTGCAATTAGGCAAACTAAGGAGGTGGGGCTTATTTGTATAAGTACTCAAGTGTATGACAAAAAAGCTACACAATTTTAATTCAAATCCCGTAAGGAGCTAAAGCAAATGATTAAAAAACCCATTTCTAGGCGTCAATTTTTAAAACTGGCAGCGGCAGCAGGTGCTGGTGCAAGCCTAAGTAGATTCGCCCCTGGTCTAGCGTATGCACAGTCAGGTGTTCAGGTTGCTGCAGGTGCAGAAAATCCTTTAGCACTTGCCGCCAATACCCAAGCAGAAGGCGTGTTCTTTAGCGGTGGTTTTGGTCATGAATATATTCAATATGGTGCTGACATTTTTGCAGAAGTGCACCCTGGAAGTACAATGTCCGTTGAAGGAATTCAACGTGTAGGTGAAAGGCTTCGCCCACGCATCATTGCTGGCGACCCACCTGATGTTATTGATAACAGCGGTGCAGGCAACCTTGATACTGGAGCACTTGTAGCTGAAGATGAACTTTTAGACCTTGCTCCCCTCATGAACGCCCCTTCCCTAGACACCCCTGGAAAAACCTTTGCAGAGACACTTTTCCCAGGTTCTCAAGCGTCAGGACTGTTTGATGGTGTTCAGCGCTATGTGAATATCGCTTTCACTGTCTTTGGTACCTGGTATAGCCAAAGCCTGTTTGAAGACAAGGGTTGGGCTTATCCCCAAACCTGGGACGAAATGATGAATCTTTGTGAAACCATTAAGGGAACTGGTATTGCTCCTTGGACTTATCAAGGCAAGTATCCTTACTATATGGTGTTTGGTCTGCTCGAGCCTATGGTTGAAAAACTCGGTGGTGTTGAAGTCTGGAAAGCCATTGATAACTTAGAAGAAGGTGCTTGGCAACATCCAGCAGTTTTGCAGGCCCTGCAAATGATGAAACAACTGCCCGATAATGGTTATATTTTAAATGGTACAGAAGGCTTAACTCATACCGAATCCCAGGCTGAGTGGTTGCAGAATAAAGCTGCCTTTATCCCTTGCGGAACCTGGCTTGAAAACGAAATGCGCAGTGTTACCCCTGAAGGCTTTAACATGGTTGTTGCTCCTGTTCCTGCAGCCGACCCCATGACAGCAAGTTGGATTGATGCAAGTTCAGGCGAACCCTTTATGGTCTTTGCCAATGGGAAAAACCCTGTAGCAGGTATGGAATTTTTACGCTGCCTAATGTCTAAAGAAGGTGCCAAATTCTTTGCTCAAAAAGTCGGCTCAATTATGCCCGTTGTTGGCGGCGCAGATGGTGTTGAGCTAAGTTCAGCCATGACCTCAGCACTTTCAGCGGTTAGTGCTGCAGGAGATCATATTCTCCAACGCCCATCTTTTGGTGATTGGTATGCTCCTCTAAATGAAGAAGTCGGCAATAGCACGGGTTCTCTCATGACGGGTCGCATTAGCGCTGAAGAGTTTATTGACCGCGTTCAAAAAGTTGCAGATGAAGTTAAGAATGACGACGATATTCCAAAATATACTCGCCTGTAGTCAGTAAGTAATTTTAGGTTGGAGTTAAGAGACTTAATCCTTAACTCCAACCTATTTAGATGGGTTAAACCAAAGTATTTCATTTTAGGAGCCTAAATGCAGCGCCAAAAGTACTGGCTCATTATTCCTTTTTTAGTACCGGCTATTGCGCTTTATGGTACGTTTGTGCTTTATCCATATATCCAAGCAATGTATATTGCTTTTACCAAATGGAAAGGCTTAAGAAAAGCCCCTCAGTTTATTGGCTTTGAGAATTTTAGAGATTTGGTAAAAGACGACCATTTTTGGAATGCTTTAACCCATAATGGTATTTATCTCATAGTCTTACCCCTCGTCACCCTGGGGTTTGCTTTATTTTTAGCTTTTATGATTACCCAAAAAGTTCGCTTTAGTCATTTTTACCGCGTAACTTTTTTCTTTCCACAGGTTATGTCTGTTGTAGCCATTGGTATCTTGTGGAGTTTTATTTACCATCCTTCAATTGGCATACTAAACTCCCTACTTAAGGGAATTGGTATAAGTTCTCCTCCAGTATGGTTAGGAAATCCGAAAACAGCAATTATTGCCATTATTATCGTTACGGTTTGGCAAGGCGCTGGCTTTTTCATGGTTTTGTTTATGGCAGGCATGCAGGGTATTCCAACAACTTATTATGAAGCTGCAGCCCTCGATGGCGCAACTCGAGGCGTCATGTTTTTTAAAATCACCTTTCCTTTACTTTGGGAAACCATGCGATCTGCTTTGGTTTTTATTACCATTGGCGCTCTTGACATGTTTGGAATTACCTTTACTATGACACAAGGCGGACCCGACCGTTCTACGGATGTACTTGCAACCCTCCTTTACCAGGAGGCCTTTAGTAATAGCAAGTTTGGATACGCCACAGCTATTGCCATGATGCTGTTTATTCTGGTCATGGTCTTGTCACTGATCTTAATGGTTCTTACGCGCCGCGATACTATCGAATATTAGGAGAGTTATGATTAATCAGGAAAATCGCTGGTCAGCAGCTTTAAGTCAAATTATCCTAATCTTTTGGTCAATTGCCGTTATCTTTCCCATGATTTGGATGATTGTGAGTTCCTTTAAAACGGATCAAGAGCTTTTTTTTAGTCCCTGGGCACTTCCCAAAGCCTTACAATGGGACAATTTCGCTAGAGCCTGGACTAACGCTCATGTGGGTGATTTCTTTGTCAGTACCCTTATTGTGGTTATCCCATCGCTGATCTTCACTTTAATATTTTCGGCTATGGCCGCTTATGTGCTCGCAAGATTTAAATTTCCAGGTCGGAATTTTTTGTTCTATCTTTTTTTAGCTGGCATGCTCTTCCCAGTTTTTTTAGCTCTCATGCCCCTATTTTCCTTGGTTAATAGTTTGGGGCTGCTGAATACTTATTTTGGCCTCATTTTGGTCTATATCGCCTACTCTTTACCTTTTACAGTATTCTTTTTAACGGGTTTCTTTAAAACCTTACCCGGAGAACTCCAAGAAGCTGCCATCATCGACGGGGCAAATCAGTATCAGGCCTTTTTCCTTGTCATGCTACCTTTAGCCTCGCCAGGGCTAATTAGTATGGGTATTTTCAATTTTTTAGGCATGTGGAATCAGTATGTTTTACCTTTGGTCCTAATAAGTGATGAGCACAAATACGTACTCTCACAAGGACTTGCTTTTATGCTCTTTAAACAATTCTATCAAAATGATTGGAGTGCCTTGTTTGCTGCCTTAACCCTGGTCATGGTTCCTACTTTAATTGTTTACATCATTTTCCAGCGGCAAATTCAAAGTGGCATGACTACCGGTGCATTGAAAGGTTGAGCAGACTTCATGCAAAAGTCTTATCGCATATCACTTTACCGTTTCTCAATTGATACTTCTTCTGGAAGTCAAATAAGTATTTTATACATATTTCGATCAAGGGTCGATTCGCTTGACTAAACATGGTATAGATCACTATTTTTCTGAATCTTTTCATCAGCTCGAGCGCATTTTGCAAACTCAACTATCTGCCATGCAAGCGGTCGCAGACCTCTGGAGAAGCGCCATTG
>JAHEBB010000537.1 GCA_024642575.1 Trueperaceae bacterium
AAGACCTTTGCTTAGAGCTTTCAGGGCTTTACCGCATGAGTGAGCAAGGGGAACTCTGGCAGCAAAAAGAAAACCTGCAAACTGCCATAAAAGAAGTCGAAGAGCGCTTTCCTGATGCCTTACTTAAGTTTAGGGAAGCAAATCCTTATGCCCTGATTAGTGAACACCGTTATGAACTTATTTGTTTAACTACAGGAGAGGCACTTCATGAAGCTGAGCGTCTTGACGAAGAACAACTCACCCGTGCAGCTTAATGGGCAAAGCGTAAAAATCATTGACCAGTGGCGTATTGGGGGGCGCTGGTGGTTAGGTGAACGTCCAAGAGATTACTTCAGAATTGAGCAAGCTGGCAAACTGCTAGACATCTACAGAACCCCCGGAGGTGGGGGTGAACTGTGGCTGCTGGCAAAAAACCACGACTAAGCGCCCTCTTTAATACTCACTCTTACTTCTCTTTTGGTGCAGCTACCTCGAGCCCGACAAGTTTAGTAGAAAAAGCTTATGAACTTGGCTATGAGTACCTGGGCTTAAGCGACCTTCATGGCGTTTACGGAGCAGTAGAGCTGCATAAAGCTTGCCAGAAAAAAGGCATGAAGGCACTCACAGGTGCAAGCGTAACGCTCGAGCACATAGGTCAGAGCTACCCCTTAAATCTTTTTGCATCAAGTCAAAAAGGCTACAAGGTCTTAAATGACCTGTTGAGTTATATCCATGCTACTGAGTCTAAAACCACCACCCTAGCTGTCCTCATGGCGCATACCGAGGACATTCACTGTTTAAGTGGTGGGCGTAAGGGTTACTTAACTCAGCTCTTTTCCCAAAGGAAAATTACTGAAGCCGAAAGCATAAGCAGATATTTAAAAGAGGCTTTCCCTAACCGCTTCTGGGTGCAGCTCTACTATGACCACTACCCAAATGACAAACTGAGAATCAGGAAACTAAGGGACTTTGCCAGAGCTAATCGGCTTAGTGTGGTAGCAGCACCCGAAGTGCGCTATGCCAGTGCTGACTTATACCCACTTTATGACGCGCTGGTATGTGCTCGGCTAGGTATTACTGTAGATGAGCCCCATAGAGATAGACCACAAAATGATGCTCAGGCTATTCCTGACCCTGAGGCTTTGCCTATTCCTTTTGAAGAAGCTATAGCTAATGCTAACGAGCTGGCAAAAGAGCTGGCTTTTGAACTCTTACCTGAAAGACTCAGCTCACCACCCGCCAGAGTTCCCGCAGGACTCAGCCCCGAGAAATATTTAGAAGAGCGCTGTTATGAAGCGCTCGCAAAAAAATATTCGGGCGACTTGCTAAGACAAGCCAGAGAACGCTTTGAGCAGGAACTGGTTACCCTAAAAGCCCTGGGGCTTACTGAGTTCTTTTTGACAGCAGCTGAGATTACCGATTTTTGCAAGCGCCGAGGCATTGTGGCTTCAGGTAGGGGAAGTGCCGCTGCCAGCGTGGTCTGTTACCTTCTGGGTATTACAGGTACTGACCCGATAAGCAATAACTTGCTGTTTGAACGTTTTTTGCACACAGGTAAAACGGCCATGCCTGATATTGATATCGACATTGCTTCAAGCAGACGAGATGAGGTCTTGGCCTGGGTTGAAGAGCGCTTTAGCTGTGAAGCAATGGTTTGCAACCGCATAACCTATAAGCTGCCTTCAGCCATTCAGGATATTGGCAGAGCCTTGGGAGTACCACCAGATATTCGTAATCTCTTAAGCCAAAAGCTAGGTAGGGACTTTAGAGGGCTAAGACCCCATCAGGCAGGGCTAGCCGAAGCCATCTTTACGGAAGTCTTTAACGCTGCGCCTGTTAAAGCTATTTTTATGGCTCTACTCAAAAAAATGGAAAGGGGTATGGTGAGACATGTTGCCCCTCACTCAGGCGGGGTCGTGCTTTCCAAACAGTCCATTAGCTACTACGCTCCGGTTGAGCGCTCGAGCGGGGGCATAAGGTTTTTACAGTTTGATAAGGATGACGCAGAAGCGCTGGGGTTAATCAAACTCGACTTACTGGGTTTAAGGATGCTGGGTGCTATTGAAAGAACCAGAGAAGAAGTCTTAAAGACAGAAGCTACCTGGTTAGATATTGACCACTTACCTGATGATAAACGGGTCTGGCAGAGCATTCACCAGGGAGATACGATGGGGCTTTTTCAAATTGAGTCACCAGGACAAGTCAGAATGAGTGTGCAGTTAAAGCCTGAGAACTTAAGCGACCTAGCGCATCAGGTAGCACTCTTTAGACCTGGACCGATACAGTCAAATACCGTTCATCCTTATGTTAGGCGCAGAAAGAAAGCGGAGAAGGTAGAGTATATGCACCCCCTGCTCGAGCCCATTCTTGCCAAGAGCTACGGTGTTCTTTTGTTTCAAGAAGACATTTTAAGGATAGCGGTTCATTTTGCAGGCATGAGCTGGAATGAGGCTGAGAATTTTAGAAAGAAAATCGCCAAGTATGAAGACGAAGAGGAGATAAGAGCTGAGTATGACACCTTTATGCAAGGGGCAATGCACAAGAGCAAAGCTACCTTTGAAGAGGCGCAGGCTATTTTTGAAAACCTAAGTCAATTTAGGGGCTTTGGCTTTGCCGAGAGCCATGCCTGGGCTTTTGCACTTCATGCTTATGCCAGTGCTTATTTAAGACTGCACTACCCAGCCGAATACTTAGCCAGTGTCATGACCGAAAGCCCTGGGATGTGGTCTCACTCAACCTTAAGGCAAGAAGCCAAACGCTGGGAGGTGGGTTTTGCCTATCTGGATATAAACCACTCAGGTATGGCTTATAGCGTTGAAGCTATAGAAGGTTATAAACGGCTCAGACCCCCGCTAACAGCGGTTAAGGGGGTATCTGAAGAACTTGCTAGTAAAATTGTTTTAGAGCGCTTACGAGGGGCTTACAAAAGCATTGAAGACCTTTACGCTAGGCTCATAATAAAAAAGGATGTCCTTGAAGCCTTAGCCAGAGCTGGTGCCTTTGATAGGTTACAAGTAAGGAGAGAAGCCCTTTATAAGATTTCCGCACTCGCAAATACCCAAACCGCAGGGCAGAGTGCTTTATTTTCAAGCCTGCCAGATACACCGCCCATGCCAGCCCTAAGCTTAAAAGAGCAAATTACCTGGGACTATACGCTTAAAGGCTTAAACGAGCAGGGGATTCACCCGATTGATCTGATACGCCACGACTTAAGAAGGTTTGAAGCAACCCCTTTTTGTTTTTTAAACGAAGGCTGGGTTAGAACCGCAGGGCTTGTGGTTTCAAGACAAAAACCCCCAACTGCCAGGGGCTTTGCCTTTTTTGTTTTAGAGGACGGGGAGCATAGGGTGCAACTGATTATCTCCCCTGATTTGTGGGAAGAGGAAAGGGAAACCTTTAGGGATGCGCCTGTGCTTTTAGCAGAAGGACAGCTTTATAAGGAAGGCATGGCACTTTGTTTAAAGGCGGCTAAAGTTTGGGGGTTAAAGAGTAAGGTAGTGGGCAGGGGCTATCTGTACGGCTAAAGGGTTAAGACCCAGTTGGCTGGCTAAATCCTTAGAAAATCAGTCAGCTTAGGCGGGTTGAGTCCATAAGCTGTCGGTAGCACAGAAAAGCAACTGATCTTTGTTT
>JAHEBB010000538.1 GCA_024642575.1 Trueperaceae bacterium
GTTGCAAGGGGATTCTCCTGCTTACAAGTTGGCTGGATTTTCACAATTGCTTCAGGAGGGGGTGACAATACCGCAACTATGCGGTACACTTTAGTCATATCTTAGGTTCCTGACTGCTTGTGAACCAACTTGAATTTAATCGCTGTGTTAGTAGCACAGCGATTTTAATTTGTCGCTCTGCATCATAACCTGAAAATGCGTTAAATACACAATTCACAGCAATTACTCCTAACTTTTCCTTAGCAACCGAGAAATCTTAGAATGTTATGCTTATCTAGGTTGCTAAATATGAATATGGTTTTTTGTGACTACAGCAGTGGTCTTGGCAGAAAACGCTGTAGTCACAAGGGCAACCACTATGCCCTAAGTAAGGGTTGGGTAATCAAGCAATAACGACCTAAGGGGGCAGCATATCTACTCCTTTTTTTCCAGATTTAGCGCTTGAGCGGCTGAGAAAATACTAACCTACGACCCTTCCAAATCACCCGACTTGCACCCGACCGACATGTGAATCATGAGTAAAATTGTACTTTTGATTAAGGTTTATGCATTTTAGTTGGCTTATTCGTTAACCTATACAGCATTTTAAGTGATTCATATTCAAGTGCGCACTGAAAGCCAAAAATAAACTGGCTATTATTTAAGGATGCCCAACTGGTATGAAGAGTCGTTTTGGAATGAGCAGCTTAAGGTTCTTCAATCCTTACAAAGTAATTCTGAACAGAGTGCTCAAGACTTTTTACAAACATTTAGCAATATCTATAGCCTACTAGATGATGCTTGGCTCGATGCTTACATCAGGTATTGCAGAAATAATATTAATGAAGTGGCCATTCAGCAGCTTGAGTTTGTTGAGTCTACAGTTATGCCAATGTTTGAAAATGGATTTGCAAGGCTTAAGCAAAAATTTTTGCAAGACCATAAAGTGGAAGGATTTGAACATATTGCTTTAAACTTTAAAGCTAGTCTTGAACCCTATTCGACCAAAAACGAGAGCTTAAATTCTGATGAGCGTGACCTCATAAGGCAATACAACAAAATCACTTCTGATTTTGTTGTAGATGTTTCTGGTGGGATTAGCACATGGAAAGCTTGGCGATTGATTTCTGAGAGTAAATTTCAAAAAACTAGAAAAGAGATTTACAAGAAACTTTTTGAAGCCCGAAGTGCCTGCGCTTTTGAAGTAGCTGATATTTTTTCCAGCCTAGTCCCCCTTAGAAAGCAACAAGCAAAAAACGCTGGATTTTCAAATTATATTGACTTTGCATGGCAATTAAGGCAAAGAAGTGATTATAGTTACCAAGAAGCTATTGCCTGGTCAGTTGAGCTATCAGAAGTGTTCAATCCCAGTTATTCGTTACTTTACGAACGACTAAAAAAAATCCACGGCGTTCCGAAAATTTGTGCTTGGGACCTACCTCCAGCTATTAAAAACTCTGATGTTATACCCGAGCATGACTACAAATCCGCGATCAAATTTGCATTCAGGAAAATAGATCCTGAGTTTGAGCAGATTATTTCTAAAATGGATAATGATGGTGACATGGACATTATGCACCGAGAACACAAATCTGGCGGGAATTTCGGTTACGGCTTCAAACTGGAAAAACGCGTTGGGTTAAGTGGCAATACTGTAGGATCAATTTCAGATATATCGGTCTTACTTCATGAATGTGGCCATGCCATTCATTACTATTACACCAATGATCAGCAACTTAGCTGGAATCAAGAAGTATGCTCAGAAATTGCCGAGTTTATTGCTTATTTGTTTCAATGTTTGGCTAGTGACCTTCTAATAGAATCAGGTTTTATCTCTAGTGAGCAAGCCAATCAATACAAACATATTATTGCTGATGGAATTCTCGACACATTTAGAGGAGTTGCCGAAAGAGACCTTTTTGAACGGGCTGTTTATAGTAGTAACAAAGACCTAAGCCCCTTTGAAATTAATGACCTTTTCTTAACGGCCCATATTAAACCTCCCTATGAAGAACTTGAAAGTTCACTCGAATTTTATTGGCAAACATACCCAACAATAGTGACTAAACCTTTTAGCGGCATTGAGTATTCATTGGCCTGGTTGTGCACTTTATTGGTACTTGATAGGTTTAAAGAAAACAGAGCAGTTCTTATACCAAAGCTAAAAGAACTTATGCGAGCAGGTAATAGTATTGGGATGGAAGAATCGTTAAATCTGGTTGGAATCACCTTGCCGTTTAGTAAGGATGACTTTGCTCGAGCGAGAATAGTTTTTGAACGAGAATTTCTTGGAAATTTGTGACGGATGTCTCAAAAACCTACTTTTTGAATGATATTCTTCAAGCCAAATTAAATTTGGATGGGTAGCCATGAAACGTAAACTATTTACCGTTGTTGCACTTCTCGTATTAACCTTTTCCGTGAGTTCAGCTATGTTTTTACAAACAGCCGATGCATCACCAAAAATTGGTTCAGGTGGCCATGGAGATCGTGGTAAATAATTGATTAGCCTAAATTTGACCAGTCCTGAGCACTTTCAGGACTGGTTCGCTAATCAAAGACAAACCCAAAGCAGCACAAAATTACTCGAAGCAGTTACTGGCGAGGATGATATTGCCCAGTGTCGGCGCATGTGCATTGCTTACTGGACCCTTCATCCTCCAGCAAGTTCTAGGCTCGAGCTCATTCAAAACTGCCTTCATGCTAAGGATAGTAGGGTTAAAAGCTATGCGATGGCTTATATGGCCTACTGGCGAATGATTGATGAGTACCCTACTCTGACCAACACACAACCTTATTTAGAAACCTCTGAATATAGCCATATCCTTGAAGCGAATGCCGTATGCCTCCGCTTAGATAGGAGCAATTTTGCCACAGAAGCCCTTGCGGTTACTCAGCTAGGCATTGCCTCACTTTATTTACTAAGCGAAGATTATGAAAAAGCCCTACAATTAGCGGCAGAAGCTTTATTTTGGTCAAAGGAAATTAAGGCCAATGTACTTACTGGGCAGATTCGCAGTTTACTACTCAGCATCAATCTGGCTAAAGCAGAACTTGAAAGCGTGATTAATCTGGCTAAAGAAAACCGTGGGAAGTACGTTCCTGAAATTGATGTCTTGTATCAACAGGTTTTTACCGCCCTTGCCTTAGCGCAACTGGGTTCTAGTGAACGTGCCCTAAGCCAACTCAGACGCCTAGCCCAAACTTATCCCTTAGGTCCAGAGCCTGATGATATTACAGCTTGCATTCATGCCAGCCTTCAACAGATTAAGGCGAGTTATGGCCTTGGAGGTATAGAAGGAGAGGTATTACGTGACCACCATCCTGATTACTGGATGGTAGAGGCTTACCGTTTTCTTTTACAAGCCGAGGGCAATCCCCGATTATCAAGTAAGAATGTTCAGGTTAGGGCATCGTTGTATCAAAAGACAATGGATCATTGCCAGAGCCACGCTGCGGTTGACCATCGGACGAGCCTTCAAGCTTCCTGGATGAGTGCATATGCAGCTTTAAGGCAGGACCACACTGCAGTAGCACTAAACGCCTTAAGCAATGTCGGATTACCTTTATCGGGATGGTTTGATCTGAGGCTGCTTATTGCTGGACTCAAACTTGAGATTGCCTTA